>JAOMVH010000030.1 GCA_028356795.1 Aliiglaciecola sp.
CGGTCTCCCTTTTTGTATTCTTTGCTTTGCTATTGGATTCGACAAAATCGACTATGTCTCCATTAGCGTTACGCTTGAGGTTGATCGGGCTATGCAGCAAAAGATGAGACGTTATATTGAGCCTATTTAATGTCATTCGCACGGAGTCAACCAAGAACGGCATATCGGAAACAATTATTTCGACTATGGTATGTGTTGATTGCCAGCCATGCCTGGAAATTTGGGGATTGAACACACGAATTCTGGCCTGTTGACCGTCATATTTTGCGAATTCATTCCACAGACTCAATGTGGCACCGTACAGGTCACTGTCGTTGCGATTTTCTAAATCATCAAGTGGAATGTTTTTGAATAATAAACGAGAGAACTTTTCCACCAGACTAGCGTGGGCATCGTCTACTTTTTTATTAATCAATTTATAAACGTTTTCTAGCAGAACTGAATGTTGGTTATTGGAAACCGTCATTTGCGTACCTTGTCATAAAATGGGTGATAAGCGGCATACATTACTAATAGATTAGTCAATAGACTGAGATATATACAGTTTTTGACAAAATGTTAGGTTATTTTCGCTAAAATAACGTGCGTTGGGAAGGACTAAATTAACGACAATTTTACAATTATTATAAATATGCAACAAAAGGGATTGAAAATGCATAAATAGCGGCACTAAATGAAGCAATATCCATAAACATGCAATTAAAAAAATAGTTAAAAAAAGGGCCTGGAGGCCCTTTTTAGATTTAACCGACAATTTTCAGCGTTTATTGTTCGTTTTGCGACCGCCAAAATATACATGCTAGAGCTGGCAACACGACTATCGCCCCCAACATATTCACAACAAACATAAAGGTCAGCAATATTCCCATGTCCATTTGGAACTTCAACGAAGAGAAGACCCAAGTGCTAACACCTACCGCCAAGGTAATACCGGTAAACAATACGGCACTTCCACGCTCTTTTAGTGCATCAAAGTATGCTTGTCTTACTGGCATACCGGCTTTGAGTTTGATATTCATGGTAGACAAAATGTATATACCATAATCAACACCAATCCCCACTCCAAGGGCAATCACAGGTAAAGTAGATACAGTCAAACCAATTTGTAGGAAAGTCATCAATGCCTGTGCAAGCACTGACACAACATACAAAGGAATGACTACTGACAACGTCGCTCTTAAGGAACGGAAGCTAAGTAAACAAAGAATGATCACAGCCCCAAATACATAAAGCATCATAGGATCTTGTGATGCTTCAACGGCTTCGTTTTTAGCAGCCATAACCCCAACTGGTCCAGATGCCAAGCTAAACTTTAATGTATCTGATTCGTAATCCTGCCTAAATGATTTAACCGCATCAACCACTCGATTAATAGTTTCAGCTTTATGATCTTCCATAAACAGAATGACTGGCATTACCGAACAGTCACCATTTAACAAACCTGATGAGGTAGGTATTTGTGCAATCGCTTGCACCATAGTTTGTTGATTGCGAGGTAATACACGCCATTTAGGGTTTCCTTCGTTATAACCTGCGTTAACTAGCTTAGCCACTGAGGCTAAACTGACCGCTGACTGAACCCCTTCTACGTTGGTCATCTTCCATTGCAACTCATCAATAGCGGTCATGGTCTCATAGGAGGTACAAGCTTCAGGCGAGGTCTCAACAAGTATGGAAATATAATCAACACTAATCGCATATTTATCGGTGATAAGGAAGGTATCTTGGTTGTATCGACTTTCCTCATGCAACGCCGGTGCCCCTGCATGTAAATCTCCGATTTTCATTTTCTGAGATTGAAGCAAACCAAGTACAAATAGCACCGCGGTAACAGACAATATTGTATAGGCGACTTTAGGAGTCGAGCAATGGGCAATACTGTTCCAAAATGCATCTGAACGATTTTCTTTACCAGCAAATTTAGCTTTGTATTTTTCGCTAAATGACACAAAAGACATCAGTACCGGTAAAAGAATAAGGTTAGTCAGGATGATAACCGCCACACCTAAACTTGCTGTAATCGCCAGTTCTCTAATGATACCAATATCAATTACCAATAACGTCATAAAACCAACGGTATCTGAAAGCAACGCAATGCCACCAGGGATCAGCAGTGTTCTAAACGCAGACTCAGCAGCGGTACGGGCATTGCTTCCCTCAACCACTCGCTTACTTACTGCATTTATCATTTGTACGCCATGACTCACACCGATTGCAAAAACAAGGAAAGGTACGAGTATCGACATAGGATCAAGACCAAATCCAAGGATGGTCAGTAGCCCCAATTGCCAGACTACCGCAACCACTGAACACAGCAGTGGCAGAATCGTCAACATGATAGATTTGGAGAAGAAGAAAACCATTACCGCTGTGATTGCTATGGCAATAGCAAAAAATAGAACAACATCTTTTGCACCATTGGCAACATCACCAATCATTTTTGCAAAGCCAATAATATGTATACTGGTGTCGTCGTTTTCAAATTTTCCACGAAGTTGCTCTTCTAGCTTTTGTGCTAGAACTAGCGTGTCCAATTTTTCACCTGTGGCAGGATCAATATTGAGCAGTTGCGCTGATACCATTGCGCAACGGAAATCGTCAGATACTAGCCTTCCTACAATCCCTGCTTTATCAATATTTTGCGAAACTAAAGATAAAGCCCGTGATGACTTAGAATCAAAATCAGCGGGAATAACCGGACCACCAGAAAATCCGCCTTCAACGATTTCAGTGAAGCGGGTAGAAGATGAAAACAATGATTTAACCAGCGAACGCTCTACACCATTAATAAAAAACAATTGGTCATGAACATCTTTTAACGTATCAAAAAATTGGGTGTTAAATATGTCACTATCTTTATCACACACAGATACGAGAATACTGTTGGCCCCACCAAAGTCCTTTGCGTGTTTCATGTAGTTAACCATGTACTCATGGTTTAGCGGGATATTCTTTGTAAAACCCGCATCTAGTTTTAACAGTGAAGACTGGTATCCGAGGAAAATTGTGGTTAGAAGAAACAGAATAACAACGGCTATTCTGTTACGAAATATGAGGTTTACACAAACATCAATAAACTTATTCATAATGATTCGCCAATCCTTTCACATTCGGTTTGTTGGGCCTGATAAGCAAACTTCTTCGCGCCTACTGCCGATACCGCTACAACATGATTTTGACTATACAAGGCGGCATTCAATGCCTTCCCGTCGTCATAATGATAAGTAGCCACTTTTCCTGCGTTAACACATACAACATATCCGCTATTACCGATCGCAAGGAATTCGCCACCATCTAAAGGGACGATGGAATTAAGTGACGCGGTAATACCAGAATCGATTGCTACCCATCGTGAATTTTGATCAGCCAACTGGTAAATGTTTCCTCGTAAACCAACGGCAACAACTTGTCCATCATCTAGAGCTTGGATATCGAAGAAAGAACCAAAATAAGTCACCTCCATTCTTTCCCAAGATTGACCAAAATCACTACTTTTAGCAATCAGACCTGACTCACCGGCAATATAAAGTGTGTTACCTACCTGAGTAATACGGTTCAAGTGAGGGAGAATGGAAACGAGTTCCGATTGATAAAACGACTCATCTTCAAGGCGTATTTCTTCAAGATAGAGCAGATCATCGGGTTGTAAAAATTGCGAGTGAACGACTTGAGTCCAGTTTTGACCGCTGTCTTCAGTGGTCATATATACACCGTATGCGCCTATCGCAATGCCCATTTTGTCATTAATAAAATGTACATCAAGAAGAGGCTTTTCTAACTCTGGAGAAAACCTCTGAACTTCCCAAGGTTTATCTTTACTACTTTGATGAATAATCACAGCATCGTGTCCTACCGCCCATGACTTACCACTATGTGTAGTTATTGCTGTCAAGGTTGATAATGTTGGGGTGGACTCTTGCTGCCAATTGTCGCCATCGGTAGATCGCAGAACATGCCCTCTTTCGCCTACAGCAATATATTGGTCTTCAGTTTTTGCAATATCGAGTAGGAGAGATTCTTGTGCCAGGGGCGCGATATAGGATTCTTCAGCAGAGATAGACATAGTGCTTAAAGCACAAAATAGAAATGTCGAGCCAAATTTAATTCGTTTCATATTCTTCTTTTATTAGCCAGTAAAACAAAAACGGTTGGGACTGCCAACCGTCTTAACTACTGTTAGCGAATGCCTGCTCGTCGCAGCGCTTGAGCGGTGAAATCCTTATCATTAGGTTCAACAGAGAAATCGTATACTTTGTCTTCGTTGTCTAATCCTAATGCAAGATAACGACGAGAGTTCAAATCATGGTATACATCAAGGGTAGACCAATGTGTCGGAACTTCGTAATAATTTATTCCATAAGCTAACGCAACTTTATATAAATCGCCACGATTATCGTACATATCAGCAACTTGTATTTGCCAACTATCTTCATCTATGAAGAAAACACGTTTTTGATATACGTGACGAAGACCATCTTTTAGGCTTGCTTCAACAACCCAAACTCGGTGTTTTTCAAAGCGCGTTAAATCTGGATTAATGTGACCAGGCTGAAGAATATCTTCATACTTTGCGTTATCACTGTGAAGTGCATAGTTGTTGTACGCAACATACAACTCTTGTTTACCTTTCAATTCCCAGTTGTAACGGTCTGGAGCACCATTGAACATATCGAAATCATCAGTTGTACGTAAACCATCTGAAGCTGTTCCTGGTGCATCGTAAGCAATGTTTGGAGCACGACGAACACGGCGTTGACCTGTGTTGTATGTCCAAGCTTGACGGGGCTCACGAACCTGGTCCATGGTTTCATGAACTAGCAACGCAGTTCCAGCCAAGCGAGCTGGAGACGTAATTGACTGTTTAAATTTCATTAAGATATTTTCTTCCAACAATGCTTCAGGTGTCGCATTTTTGTTAGAATATTTAACCATCAAAATTTCGTCAAAACCAATAACATTGTAGTCACCAGACGCTGTTGGTGCGGCTTGCCCACCGTTACGTTTTATGGCTTCACCACGATAGCGAAGAACGTGGTTCCAAATCGCTTCCACACCACTTTTTGGAATAGGGAAAGGTACGCCGATAGCAGCATTTTTGATCCCATTTCCACCTTGAACTAATTCAGCACGCAGGGCGTTTGCCTTAGTAGCATCGTAGACATGTTGAGGGTTAGACGCTGTTCTTCTGGTCTGGTAAACCGGCATGTTATAAGTGTCAGGGTAAGTCTCAAATAACTTCTTTTGACCAGCAGTTAAAAATGAATCGTACTCTTTATAGTTTTGCGCCGTAATGCTAAAAAGAGGCTTATCATCTGGGAATGGATTCGGATGAAAGTCACCCGGTGTGTAGCCAGCGGGAGCGGAAGTAATACCGCCATTCCATGCTGGAATACTACCATCTGCGTTAGCGGCCTGTTCGCCACCAAGAGGCGTAAGTTCTGCGCCTAATTTCGCAGCCTCTGCATCAGAGACTTTGGCGTTTGCAAAAGACACACTCAGTGCCAAAGCAATGGCCGATGTCGTAACTACTAATTTCTTTATCATAATACTGCTCTCTTAAATCGCGTATTTAAAGTTAACGGATACAAAATCTCTGTCGGACAATGCATTGGAATTGCCAATACCACCCCAGAACGCGCTATAACCAATTGCTGCTGAAAATTTACTTAAATAATCAAATTCGAATGACAAATTGGCTGACTTAACATCTTCTATAAACAAGAACAATGGATCTGGTGTTGTTCCTTCTACATCGTGAGAGAAAGTTGCTCGCGTTCTAAGATTAATCCCAGAAAAGACATTATTGAAATCGGCCACGGCAAGAAGACGATATCCCCAAGCATAATCGGTTGGGAACGGGTTTGTTTCTGGCCCATTAGAAAGTCCAACATGCAACCCTGCACGATCCGTAATGATACTACCGTCATCCGCTCGCAAAGGCTCAATGGAACCTGAACGCGCCGTACCCGGCCCGTTCAATCGCAATACATTTTGGTCTGGCATATCTTCAATACTGATATAGCCAACTTCACCAAGCATGATCACATTATCAGCACCCCACATTGGACCAAAAATATGCGACGCTGTCATTTGTGCTTGAACGGTATCAGATACCACAAAACCTTGCGCAGTTTCACCAGGACCAACATTACGGCCAATATTCACTAGCTGAGAAATACCATCTAAATCTGGGCGCAAACCAGCGTTAGCTAATTGTTGAGGCATTGCTGTATACAACAATTCAACATCATCAATTTGAAGTGGTTCATCAACACGGTAGGCAATTTCACCCGCCAACGCGGTTTCACCAACGGTGGTGTTAAAACTAAATCCATACAATTTGATGTCTTCAGGGTACAAAAATTGCGTTTCTGTAAAGGCTTGCAAATCTGTAATATTGTCGCGAGTGATCTCACCAGAGGCAATCAAACCGACATCTTGGGCAATGCTCGCTGCTGTAAAGTTCGATGTTACACCTGAGATAAGTGGACGCTGACTATGATAGTTAATGTGATACAAACTAAATTCAGTGTCATTTAAATCAGGGGCAAAATACGACACTTTCAAACCGAATTGGCCTTGGTCGTCCGCATCGATGTGAGCCTCATCACTAAATCCACGAACCGCTACTTTTGTTGGGTACGCAAGATACGCAGCAGATATGGCAGCGGGATCAGCTCCAGCTCTTAATGAATCACCTAAACCATTTAAGCTTCTTAATAAGAAATCTAGATTAATATCGGGGTTACCGGTAAAACCTAATTGGATATTTTGAGCCTGACCGCCCTCGCCCGCAAAATCGTTAGTTGCGAAGTAACTACCAGCTTGTGGCAAGATACTGCGCTCCCACTCATATTGGTAGTAACCAGAAACACTCAGATTTTCAGTAAGACCTAATGATGCGAACACCATACCTACTGGAATAAACACTTCTTTCAATTCAGCACCAGGAGCACGTGCACGTGTTACATCCACAGGGTTGGTGGAATTAATACCATGTTGTATGAAGGTACTTTCCCCCCAACTAACAACTTGATCACCGATACGAATGGTTACCGGTACATCACCAATGTCAAAGTCTGCGTAGAAAAACGCGTCTAGTAGTCTGATGTCATGACATAGTTGTTCTTGTGCTTTTGGGGTAGCACAGGTGTCTTGCTCTTGGCCTGTAATTGGGTTTTCCCAAGCACGATCACGGTTTTTTTTGCTCAGAGTCATAAAAATAGAATCCACGGGCGAAGAAACCCATGTTGTCGTAACGGATATCTAATTCATGTGTCCCTTTAAATACAGTAGAAAAAGGCTTGCCTTTATCGTGGTTAAGGTTACCAAGGTCACCATTGCTTGAGTATGCGCCATTAGCATTTTCCCAAACTTCTGCGCTTGTATAGGTAACATTAGTCGCAGCGTTATAGTTGCTCCAATCAAAATTAGGCTGATTACTATTACCGATTAACGCTGAGTCGCGCTCTTCGACACGAACACTTGTTCCGAATGAAAAGCTCGAATCAAAGTTCACAGACCAGTTACCACTATCCCAAGATGCTGCATGAACATGACTCGCTGCTAATGTTGCAATAGCAGCTATGCTCAATGCAAGCGGTGACTTTTTAAACATCAAAGGTCCACACTTCATATTTATTTTCTCCCATGTCGCTTAGGGACTCGCCCCACGACCGATTATCGATAGCAAATTTTTCACAAAATGATTACATCATTCTTAGATGATAGCAAGAAGAAATCGTACCAGTTGCTCTTTGACAAATTGTTTCGAATTCAATAGTTTGAAAAATAATCAGATTAACACTTATTAATACTAATTAATTTTTTCAAATGAATGCACTTTGTTGTCTGATGTTATTATAAGTCGAAAACGGCCATTTAACCCTAATCTCGTTACAAATGGTCTGAGATTTAATGATGGAAGTTGAACTCTTTCTCCCGTCTCGGCCTTTAAAACTACGGTGTTGGAGCCAGTTAAATAAAGCCTTTCGCAATAATCATAAGACGCCGCTAAAGAAAAATAATAGGTTTTCAAAACTACTCCTTCTAACAGGCTAAGCTTTTAGAGACCTTTTCATAAACGTCTTTACTTAATGTTTTACTATCTAACAAACGTGCCATTTCAGCTTTCATCATATTCGCTCTATCCTCATCCAACTTCTGCCATTGGGTTAATGGAGTGACTATGCGGGCTGCCACTTGTGGGTTGATAGAATCTAGTTTGAGTAAATAATTTGTTAAATAACGGTATCCGCTGCCATCAATCGCATGGAAAGCCTTGCCATTATAAAACGCAAATGTGCCAACTAATGAGCGCACCCGATTAGGGTTTTGATGATTAAATTGTTGATGGCCCATTAATAAATCTAGCTTAGCTAAAATATCTGGCGTTTCTCTAATTGCATGGAGTGTAAACCATTTATCTAATACCAGAGGATCATGTTTCCATGATTGTTCAAACTGATTCATTAAAGGATTCAGGATTGACAAATGAGCGAGCGTTGCCGCCTTGAGTGCACCTAACGTATCAGTCATGTTGTTAGAATCTGAAAATTGTTTTTCAACGATGTCAGAGCCAGGTTCTAACATTGCGATAAATTGTAAAAGATGATTTTTCAATTTTCGTTTGTTTACCTGCGTTGATTCATATTTATACGCTCCAGAATCTCCCACTTGATACAAAGATAGGAACTCATCACCATACTCGTGGGCAATGCGCTTGATTAAGTCATCTCGTGCTGCGTGCAACGATTCCACATAATATTTTGGTACTTGTTGAACAAGTGTCTCAATAGTCGGGATCGTTAGCATTTCTGCCAATAAGGCTAAATCTTTAATATTGGCTGCTAACAAACCTTTAATTAATTGTCTTATATCGCCAAACGTGACCTTCAGGCCAGTGTTGTTTTCGGTCAAACTATGGATATATTGACTGTACAGTGTTTGAGCCGCATCCCAACGAGAAAAGCCATCTTCGCTGTAAAGTGCAATCTCTATTAGGGTGCTTGTCGTCTGTTGATAATGAACTTTCACTGGTGCTGAAAAACCGCCCAAAACCGCTACGCTCGGCTCACTATCAAATTGTTTCTTACGTATGGTTAGTGTTTGTTGAGTAAGATTAATTATCTCATGCACAGAGGTGACTTGGTTATTTTGGCGCTGAATGTACTCAACTTTTATGGGTATATGTAAATCTTGTTTTGATGCTTGATCAAGCGTGGGCGGCGTAGTCTGACTAAAAGTCAACGTGAGCTCTTTAGTGTTTTCGTCGTAGCCCTTTTCTACACTAATTTCCGGTGTACCAGACTGACTATACCAAACTTTAAAATGTTCGAGGTCAACTTGATTTGCATCTTGCATGGCATTGACGAAGTCATCACAAGTCACCGCTTGCCCATCATGCCGATGAAAATATAAGTCCATACCGCTACGGAAACCTTCTTGCCCAAGAATGGTGTGAAGCATTCGAATTACTTCGGCACCTTTGTCATAGACGGTTACAGTATAGAAATTATTCATCTCAATGACTTCATCTGGACGAATAGGATGTGCCATGGCACTAGCGTCCTCAGCAAATTGGTGTTCACGAACTATTTTCACATTTTTAATTCGATTGACGTCAGCTGAACTCATATCTTGGCTAAACTGTTGGTCCCTGAACACCGTTAAGCCTTCTTTTAGGCTAAGTTGAAACCAATCTCGACAGGTCACTCTATTGCCCGTCCAATTATGAAAATATTCATGGGCAATAACAGATTCAATATTAAAATAATCTTCATCGGTGGCCGTGTTATTGTTTGCAAGAACAAACTTGCTGTTAAAAACATTGAGCCCCTTATTTTCCATCGCCCCCATATTAAAAAAGTCAACGGCGACGATCATATAAACATCAAGATCGTAAGCCAAACCAAAAACCTGTTCGTCCCATGCCATCGCTTTCTTAAGAGAGTCCAAGGCATGTTGACCACGGTCTTTTTTGCCTTTATCAACATAAAGCTCCAACGCTACGTTACGTCCTTCATTGGTTGTAAAGCTGTCCTCCAAAAAATCAAAGTCACCGGCAACTAATGCAAACAAATAACAAGGTTTTTTATGGGGATCATGCCATTTTACCCAATGCCGGCCATCTTCAAGTTCACCACAACCGATTTTATTACCATTTGATAGTAAGTATGGATAGGATTCTTTATCGGCATAAATCGTAACTGTATAGGTGGTCAACACATCAGGACGGTCGAGAAAATAGGTAATTTTTCTAAATCCCTCGGCTTCACATTGAGTGCAATAGGACCCCGATGCTTTATACAACCCCTCTAAACTTGTGTTAGTTTCTGGATCTATCTCAGTATAGATTTCAATGAAGCACTCTTGAGGTATGTTTGATAGCGAGAGGGAATTTTCATCCAGCTCATAATCCACCAGACTTTTCCCAGCCACTTTTACATCAATCAAGGTTAGCTGCTCACCGTTCAACACTAGAGGTCGTTCGTGATCACCTTGTCTTATCACATGCAGAAGACTTTTAACTTTAGTCTTATCTTGATCTAAATTAAACGATAGTTCGATACTATCAATATTGAAATCAGACGGTTGGTAATCCAAACGACGCTTAGCTTGAATAGGAGTTGTGTCCAACATAGGTTACCCACTAATTTAATGTGACATTAATTATAAATCATATTGTGATGAGTGTTTTAGAATAGAATTGGGGACGTGAGGCGTCCCCTTTATCGTAAGGCAAATTTAACCTTTTCCAGGAACATTATTGGCATAACTAGGCATAGGAATGCGCAATATCTTGATGCCAAGGAAAGCATAAATAATGGCAAGAACCGGATTAATAACATTGAAAAACGCGTAAAACATATAATCCAATGCACTTACACCTAAGACACCTCCCATATATGCTCCGCACGTATTCCATGGAATTAGTGGCGACGTTAACGTCCCCCCATCTTCTAAACTTCTGGATAAATTTAGTTGATGTAATCCGCGCTTTTCAAATTCACTTTTATACATCCGACCGGGCATAACAATCGCCATATACTGGTCAGCGGTAATAAGGTTTGTAGCAAAACAGGTTAATACCGTCCTGGATATCATATCACCAGCAGATTTAGCACCTGTGAGTATCGCGCTGACGATGCGCTTGAGTAAGCCAACTTTTTCAAGTACTGCACCGAAAGTCATCGCGCACATAATAAGCCAAATTGTATTAAGCATGCTGGACATGCCGCCTCGACTTAATAAACTGTTCAACACTTCACTTGATGTGGAAAACGCCACACCGTCGTAGAGTGCTGTCCAGACAACCGTGATACTTGCAACAGCTCCTTGACGGCCTTCTTGTGCAAAGCCTTGAACCACTTCAGGTTGAAATAAAGCGGCCCAAACTCCGCCGAGCAATGCACCGATCGAAACGGCTGGAAATGCAGGGACTTTTTTGACTGCCAAAACAAGCAGCACGGCAAGAGGGATGAGCAAATGCCAGCCCAAAGAAAACTCTTTTTGCAACAGACTTTGCATACCGGCTATGCCTTCAGCAGAAGGCGGCTCAGAATTATTGAATCCCAAGAAGGTGAACAGCATAAGTGCGATAACTATACTCGGAACTGTGGTCCACAACATGTATTGAATATGTTCAAACAAATCTGTTCCTGCTACCGCAGGTGCTAAGTTTGTGGTTTCGGATAGGGGCGATATTTTGTCTCCAAAGTAGGCACCAGACACAACCGCACCAGCAGTCACAGCCTCAGACAATCCCATTCCATTTGCAACACCGATTAGTGCAACCCCGACGGTGGCGGCAGTTGTCCATGAGCTTCCAATACTCATGGCGACTATTGAGCATATTAAACAGGCCGCAGCATAAAATAGTGATGGATTTAACAGCTCAAGACCATAATAAATTAATGTTGGTACTGTTCCAGCGAGCATCCACGAACCTATCAAGGCGCCGACTGCTAATAATATTAAAATTGCACCAAGAGATAATGAAATCCCTTTTACAATACCCTGCTCTATTTCTTTCCATGTGTAGCCATTTTTTAATCCTATCCCTGCGGCAATGAACATTGCGAATAGCAGAGCGACTTGGTTGGGGCCATAGGATGAGTCACTTCCGTAAAAAATAACGGAGGATAACAACATGCCAATTAAAATAACGATTGGAACAACGGCATCTAAAATGGATGCTTCTTTTATATTGTGGTTAACTTCTTTATTTTCCATGGGATGAAACTATCCTAAGCTATTGATAAATAGAACATCAGAACGATGACTACTGGACAAACGAATTTTAGATACCAAGGCCAAATCTTCCAAAATAAGCTATGCTCGGCTCCTTCGTTGCCAGACTTAAGTTCCTGAAGGATATTATCTCTTTTCCATACCCAACCAACAAAAACACATAAAGCTAATCCAAGTAGTGGTTGGCTATATTTGGTGGTGGCGGTGATCACTAACCCAAACAGAGATTCCATATTAAGCGAAATGGTACAACTGATGACAAACACCACAAGAGCAAGTAACCAAACGGCTCGCTTTCTGCCTACGCCCTTGTTTTCAACGACATAAGCAACGGGCACCTCTAACATGGAAATCGACGAGGTCAATGCTGCAATAACCATTAGAGCAAAAAATGCACACGCAATATAAATCCCTACCGCCCCCATGGTGTCAAATAAAGAAGGCAGTACTGTGAAGATAAGACTATCGCCCTCTATTAAAGCACCGTTTTCAGCGAAGATTTGCACACCATTGTTTAACGCTACATACATGGCGGGAATAATCAGCATGCCGGCTAAAATTGCGACACCAATATCAACCAAAGCAACATAAGCACCTAGAGCAGGAAGGTTTTCTTTCTTACTGACATAAGAGCCATACACTAGCATAGTGCCAACCCCTAAAGACATCGAGAAAAACGCTTGCCCCATAGCATTAATCAATAATGCTGGATCTAATATGCGCGAAAAATCTGGCAACAAGTATGCTTTCCAACCATCGATAGCACCGTCCTGCAATGTCACATAAACAATTAACGCAACGATGATAATAATGAGGGTTGGCATGAGTCGAACAGACCACTTTTCGATTCCTTTACTAACCCCACCTGTCACTATGCCAGCGGTGAGCATCAGGAAAACACCGCAGAATAGTACATCGCGATATATTGATGATGTTGTCAGCCATTTAGATAATGAGTCCATATTGAACATGTGGGCCAGTGTTTCAAGGAAAAAAGCTAACATCCATCCTGCCACCAAAGCATAAAACGACAAGATCAACGAGACAGTGACAAATCCCCAAATACCGGTTGCTCTGCCCACCACACTGCCCGATATTTTACCTAAGGCATCAACCATATTTGAACGAGTTGCTCGTCCGATGATAAGTTCGGCCATTAAAACAGGATAAGCCAGAAGAAAAGCTAAAACGATGTAAGCAAGCACAAATGCCGCTCCACCATTGCTAGCGACCTGTGTAGGAAAACCCCAAATATTACCCAATCCGACAGCTGAACCTGCTGCGGCAAGAATAAAACCTAATCGAGAAGAGAACTCTCCACGTGCATTCATTGCAAACCCTTTTTATTATTTTAATTATGGGACTAATCAGTTGTTAGTCAGGAGACGCATATTACACTACTTAATTACCTATAAAAAAGGGCTATTTTACATTGGGCTATTGAGTCAACTTGGAGCCGTTTTGTTGTAATAACAAAGCGGCTTTACATTATTAAGCTAATTTTTCTTTATTTTCCAGAAGTAAAATACTTAGCAAATAACGTATAGAAATGTTTAATGTGTACGATTAGTTAGTTTTATCAGCTAGTTATTTGTATTTTAAAGTGTTCTAGGTGAGAGGTTTGTTGTACAAATGTTGTTTTTATATATCTCAGAAATAAAAAAAAACTGACCATGATGATCAGTGCTTTCCCTTAAACCTACAATTCAGAAACTATGCTTGCTTCTTAAATTTGCGAGAAGCTAATCCCATTAGACTTAAAGCAAATATGGCTAATGTTGATGGCTCTGGAACCTCTACCCCTCTATTTTCAGCACTTAGCTCCATTCCAAAATCCATCAAGTTTGGTAAATAAATATCTTGATAGTTTGAAGTGAACGGCTGGATGCTATCGCAAAAATCTAGATAGCACCACCCAGGAATTGTTGAATAATAAATATCACCTAATCCAAACTCAAATGAAAACGCAGCAACTTGTTCAGTATTAGTTCCGGTAAGATGAACTGTCGCACCAGCAGGCAACGAATTTAATGAAATACCGCCATGCAAAGAGGATCTACCTCCGTCAAGGGTAGTATTAGTTATAGAACCAAATCTTCCATTCACTAATGTACTTGAAGCTGTATTTGATACTTCTACATTGGCACTGCTTATGGAAGTTCTTGTGGGAGTAAATGCATTAAAAAAATAACCATTTAATCTTGAAGCGTCATCTATCAAAAGCACACCACCATTTGACACCCAATTCTCCAAATCAGAAGCTCTTTGAGAAAGTAGTGGTGAATCATATCGGGCTGTGAATAATACATCTAAAGAATCAAAGTCGAAGTTAGCAACGTCTGAAATATCTGTGTAGGAATAACCAGTTAAGTCTAACATATCAATTGTCGATTGATTAACATCAGCATTTGTATCGCCACCTGTGTAGTACCCAATTATCCCCGCATTAGCAACTCCACTAACAGACAAAGCAAAGCTAACAACTAAACCTTTTAAAAATTTGTTTTTCATTTGTGTTTCCTTTTTAATCCCTGTCCATCGAGGTTGGAAGGTATTTAATAAAACTAAAAATAAGTACTGGTAAAAAAACAATCAAATACTATGCCACCTAGGTAACTTGCAAAAAAAACAAAGAGTTATCGTTAATGGACAATTTTAAAATTTGTACTGCTGTAAAATATTCTGACAGCAAAATCGTTAATAAGGTTGTTTATTAGATGTCAGCCTTGTTTACGGTATACTTCATCAATGCGCATTTTATCCAAACTAAACGACAGCAGTTCTTCGGCTGTATAAATTTTCCTGGTTAAACCAAGTCGCATTGCTGGTGTAGTTGACTTTGGCTTGTTCATACTTTTGTAATTCTTGTTAATGGTGCGCTCATTGGTCATGCAATAATTGAAATACACCCGCTTAATTTCAATGAGTTTTACCATCCATTCTGGGTTATAGCCTGCATAGGCATTCCAACGCTTGGAGTTAGTGGCGCTGGTGACTGGTCGCTCTAAAAAGTTGATATGTCTGCGTAAGATTTGAAACCAGTTATCTACACCGTGCAGTGATGCATTCATTAATGACTTTTCTACTGATTTGGGATTCATATTCTGAATATCACCAAGCGGCAGCATCATAGCTAATCGGGATTCTCTATTGGGGTTGATTATCCATTCTGATTTAGCATTACCCATTCTCTTTCTGTTTGATAGCTGTACTTGCCAAAGTGCGGCTTTGATTTCCTCTTTGTTTATATCTGGGTTGTCTTTTATTAATTCATTTCGAATTCCTTTCAAACGCTCTAGTGATGTATCATCGAGATACTGAGCACTACCAGACTTGTCAGCAGAGATTTGAAAGGCATAAAGCTTATGTTGAGCTATCCAATCGCAGAAAACCGCTCCTAGGGCCAATTTGATGCCTGAGTCGTTATCGGCATACAAGTGAACACGGTTTGCATATTTAAGCTTTTCTTTAAGCAACTTGTAGTGAGCTAACACACTGTAAGTTTGTTGGACCAATAACCCTTTTGGTGGCATCTGTAGCTCAACATTACGCTCAGTTTCTGGCGCTTGCTCGTTAACATCATCGTCACTTAGTACGTATTGCGCATAACGTCTGTAATAAGGAAGCTTTTCTTGCTCTTTTTTTTCACTATGCTCTTTGTTTATCTCGATGTAGTCACTAGTGAAATCGAAATTAACGTTTGAAACAAAAACAAATCCTGTGTCGTTATCAACCGTTGATGTATTCACAATAGGCGTGGGCTTTGGCATGTTGTGGTCGCCCCAGTTACTTAAATAGAACTGTCTATCTGAGCTAAGATTTAGGGTTTTAGTGGCAACAGCATGGTCGAGCACCTGTGAGTGAAAATGGTCAAAGGCTAAGGCTTGTTCATAAAAGAAATTGATTTTATCGTAGATGACTTTGGCACCAATCTCATGCTTATCCATCATGCGATTAATGATGTCTTTGTTCATCAAATCCTTAAAGATTGTAACGTTAGTTAAATCTCGGTAATGACGGTTAGCAGGATTTACCTTAATAGCAAACCTAGTATCACACTCATTACAGGTTATAAGTTGAGAGCCTAATCTATCTTCTTTAACAACTTGCGTTACTGGCTTACCGCCTTTTTTAAGTGGTTTCTTGATTACATGTTTAATAACAAGGTCAGGTTGGGTTTTACCATCTAATTTATAAAGCTCTGAATGGGTGTAAATCCCTTTATCTCTGTTCTTACACCTTGGCTTTTGAACACGTGTTCCTCGCCTATTTTGAGGTGAATTCGGAATGTAATAATACCGATAACTGCTTGGTATAGCTGGTATCGCTTTATTCGGGCAAGTTGGCTCTATTGGCTCATATACGTTTTTTGATAAACGTGTTACTTCTGCGTCAAAACAACGGTTATGTATCATGGTCGTACTGTGCCCACATAATTTACATGTAAGGAGATGCTCAGATTTATCGTTACTCCACGTAAGCTTGTATTCATTGCCTAGTCCACGCTTGAGTTCACCGTTATTTTTGTATGTCGGGTTTTTAGCGATAACACCAAAATTCTTACACTCTGGATTTTTGCAAAAGTTAAGTTGTGTGTAACTCCCTGTTTCTTTATCTTTATATGCTCTTGGGATTGAAATGGCTTTAGTAGGAGTATGTTTCTTCTGCTGTGGTGTTGATTTAAGTGGTACTTCGGATTCATCGAGTAGTTTAAAAAAGAGATGGGCGCAAAGGGTTGCATCAAGCAAAGCGCTGTGTTTAGTTCGACTTGAAATATCTATACCGTATCTTAGACAAGCTGCATCTTGGCTAATTTTTCTCACACCAAGTTTTGTCTTGGCAAACTCCATTGCACATGTCACTTCAGCGCAAATATCCGAAACCGTAGATCGATAATTAATACGATTTAGCTCTGCATTTAGAAACTTTAAATCAAATGGGGCATTGAAGATAACAAGGTGAGCATCTTTGATAAATTCGATGAGTTGCTCATGGATATCCTTAAAGGTAGGCATATCCACTAATTCTTCATCTAGGATTCCGTGAACTTGAAAAGCCTTCTTAACAGACTTTTTGCCTTCAGGATTAATTTTGAGATTGAAGACATTGCCTGTTGGAGTGGCATCTTCATATTCTATGCAGGCTAGGTCGATTATTCGATGACCACCAGAATGAGGATCTAACCCTGTTGTTTCCGTATCTAAAAAGACAAATTTCGTCATCATTACCCCCCCCTATATCCAATATTATAGGAGGTTTCACCAAGTTTTAAATAACTCATTGAAAAAAATAACTAATCGTACACTTTGTTAATAATAATCTTATGCTAATTAACAATAATTTAGTCAATTATGTCTTTATTTACGTGGCTTTAAAAAGAAAAAGAGCCACTATCGTAAGACAGTAGCTCTAAGTTGACTCAATAGCCCGATTTTACATAGCCCTTTTTTTAAAGTTTGAAATTATTATTTTGCCGATGCTGGCACATTAGCAGCATAAATCCCTGTGGAAGCTAGTTCAAAGGTAATGTTAGCGGCTTCATCTAAGAATGGATCTAACTCATCCATATCTTCGGGCAAGTCATCTAAACTTTCGACTTTGGCTAGTCCATTACGCTCCAAGCGCTCATTTGCTCTTTTAAGACGGAGTGCTTCTGCCTCTTCTTTGTCTTTAAGACGTTCTGATTCCACTAGTGAAATCGTCTTTTTATCTTTATCAAGTTTGTAGCGACTGATGTCTTCAAAAATATAAGCAAATTCAGGATCTTGTTGGATCCGTTTCACATGATTTTGCTGAATGACATTAAGAGATGATGTGGCGTTTCCGACCGTATCATACTGCACTCGATCGATACTATCCCATGGCAATGCATTCTCTTCTTGGCTTTCGCCCCAATCTTCTGGGTCAATAGGTGTTGGGAATTGAATATCTGGCACGACTCCACGATGTTGAGTACTTCCACCATTTATCCGATAGAACTTGGCAATCGTATATTGAATTGCGCCCAACGGATTATTGTATAAATCGTAAACACGCTTGAGAGGACGATGACGCTGAACAGTTCCTTTTCCAAAGGTTTGTTCACCCAACACCACTGCTCGGCCATAGTCTTGCATCGCTGCGGCAAAAATTTCTGACGCTGAGGCACTATATCGATCAACTAAAACCGTTAGTGGTCCATCATAATAGGTAACACCATCGGTGTCCTTTTCTGTACGAGTTCGGCCAGAGGCATCATGGATCTGCACGACTGGCCCTTGGTCAATAAACAAGCCTGATAAAAGGGTCGCTTCAGTTAATGAACCACCGCCGTTGCCACGCAAATCAACCACGATTCCTCGAACGTTTTGTTCTTTTAACTTATTAACCTCTGTTCTTACATCAACGTGCAACTTGTTGTAAAAAGAAGGAATATTAATGACGCCTAGTTTCTGCCCTTGAAAGGGTCCAGTTTCTGGCACATAGGTTTCAGACTTAGCGGCACGGTCTTCGAGTTTTATCTTGTCCCGTGTCAACTTTACAATTTCCGGCGCGTTTGATTCAGACGCACCTTTTAAAACCTGAAGTCTTACAACACTGCCTTTAGGGCCTTTAATTAGCTCGACTACTTCGTCTAGTCTCCAACCAATGACATCTTCAAAGACTTCATCACCTTGTGCAACCCCAACGATTTTATCTTCTGGCTTTATCTTTTTAGATAACTCAGCAGGTCCACCTGGCACGATGCTTCTGATGACGGTAAAGTCATCTTCACTTTGCAAGACGGCACCAATACCTTCAAACGAGAGGTTCATTTCCATATCGAAGCGATCGGTCCCCCGCGGAGATAAATAACTTGTATGGGCATCGACACTGCGAGCGAATGAATGCATAACAGTTTGGAATACATCTTCACTGTTGGTTTGAGTCAATCTTCTAATCGCTCTCTTATAACGCTTTTTAAGTAACTCTTTGATCTTTAGCGGCTCTTTACCAGCAAGTTTAAGATTTAACGCATCATACTTAACTCGTTGACGCCAAAGCTCATCGAGTTCAGAGGTACTAACTGCCCATGGGGCTTCTTTACGATCAAACTCAATGGCATCGCCTTTCTTTTCATAAAAGAAGTCGGTGTCAGTTAATGAGATAGCATAATTAAAACGTTCAAGACGACGTTTTAAATTGAGCTCATACATCGCGTAAGCATCAGACAAGTTGCCTTGTCCAATTGCATCATCAAAGCTTAATCTGTAGGCCTCTAATTTATCAATATCAGCTTTAAGAAAAAAGTTACGGTTGTAATCAAGTGTTCTTAAATATCGATCGAAGGTTTTTGCCGATAGGTCATCATTAATTTTGATGGGCTTATAGTGTGAGCGTAAAATGTGTGAACTTATTCGCTTGGCAGACGCCGAATGTTGGGACTCTTGCTCTAACATTGGCAGCTCAACGGCTGTTTTGGTGGTTTCAACGGCTATCGAACCAGCACTGAGACAAAACAATGCACTGTAAACGGAAACGCGAATAAATTTGTTCATTTAACTACCTCTTTGGTCGTGCTAAGCGCAAGTTATCAATTTGCACTTTCACTAACATACCGGTTTGAAGTTGGACGTGAACACCATCTTTGGATATTTCAGTGATGGTGGCAGGAAGCGGACTTTTTCCAACTTTAACGGTGACTTCAGTTCCCACTACCAGATCAGAGTCTGTCAGCTTAGCGGGCGCTACTTGTTTAGTTGAGTTTGCTTTCCCTACTTTAGTTCCCTTATTCTTTTCTTTACTAACTTTTTCTTTTTTATCTTTATAACTTTTTGTATCTACAGGTTTACCATTATTTTTTGTAGGTTTAGCTGCTTTGCGTTTTTCGGCAACTTTAGCTTTGCTCTCAGCCAATTGCTCAATCGCATGGTCTGCGTGTTCTTTTTCAATCTCATCGCCATTGTTACCATCGAGATCAACTCGATGCGCACCTACTTTAACACTGTGTAAGTAACGCCAACTATTCGTATAGTGGCGCAATGACGAACGCAATAATGTTTTACTTAATCTCTGTTCTTCCTTTAAGCGCTCTGAGAGCTCTTGAAAAATACCGATTTTTAACGGCTTTGCATCTCCAGTAAGAGAGAAACATTTGGGGAAAGTCTCTGCTAAAAATGCAATTACTTCTTTACTGCTCGAAAATTTTTCTTGGTTTTCCATTCAATCTACTAATTCATTGTATTGATCTTGACCATCGTCGTGTTCTGCATCATCCCAAGTTGCCAGCAAATGATCAACCCAATCGTGCAAATCCACTTCGTCGATTTCCATCAAATAATTATCTTCACGCCAATTTTCCCATACATGTTGCAGTATGTTCTCTAAACAGGCTGTGTCTATTTCTTCATCTGCCAGATCATAAACCATGTGCAGTATGATATTCAGTTTATCCGCTGCTTCATCAGCTTGATCTTCCCAAAATTCCATATCTTGGGGAGTTGCCAATACTACATGGATGTCAATTAAGTGTTTCAATTTAGTGTTTTCTGCAAAAGGTCGACTATTTGGCCTAACCCCAGTCCATCAATTGAATCAAACCGTTCTATGGATGGACTGTCAACATCAAGCACACCGACTAAACGCCGACCAGACATAACCGGTATTACAATTTCAGAGTTTGATGCAGCATCACAAGCGATATGCCCCTCAAATTGATGAACATCAGTGACAATTTGAGTCGTTCGGTTGGCTGCCGCTGTGCCGCAAACACCTTTACCTATGGGTATTCTAATACAAGCTGGGTTTCCTTGGAATGGACCAAGAACTAATTGTTCACCGTCGACCAAGTAAAACCCGACCCAATTGATATCTTCCAAACTCATATTGAGTAGTGCACTGAGGTTTGCGAGGTTGGCGATTAAATTTCTTTCATTCCCAATTAGCGCTTCAGCTTGTTGGGCTAGACTCGCATAAAACGCTTTTTTACTTTCTTGCTCCGACATAAAGTTACATTTATACCTTGTATTTATGATGCCATCATTTAAGTTGAGTAGTTTACCTTGAGCAACAATTGATTTCAGTGACTTTCTGAGAAAAACACTGTGCTAGAAGTTTGATTCTAGTTTTTAATCTTGAAGGTGACAAGTACAGAAGCCGTCACGTCATTTTGACCTGGTAGATACTGGCTTGACTCAGCAACCATTGATAACGAACGACGATTTGGGACTGGGAAGGAGTTATAGTTAGAGGTTTCGACAATTTTAACCGATTCACCGACATCCACACCAAGGGACAATGCTAATTTGCGCGCACGGCGTTTCGCATCGGCAACAGCAAAACTCAGTGCTTGCAAATAAATACCTTGTTGATCCTCTACTAAATACCGAACACCATTAATGCTTGAGACGTTATTTTCCATCATTTCATTTAAAAGTTTTGGATATAGCGCGAAATCTCTGAGGGTTACATCAATTGTGCGAGTGAAAGTGAATCCTTTTTGTACATTTGTTTTACGTTCATACCAAGGATGTAGGCTTACACTCATTGCCGTTATATCTTTTGACTTAATACCTGCATCTACTAGTAAATTAATAATTTTGTCTGTCTTGGCGTTGGCCAAGTCACTTAACTGCACCGAGTCACGGCCTTTTTCAACAACAGAAATATTAAATTTCAACAGATCAGGTACCGCCGAAACTTTTCCCTGTCCGTTTACCGTTATCGTATTACTCGCTTCTTCATTGGCCAGAACCGAAACTGAAAGGAAAAGTAGCCAACAAACAATAAATTTATGCATAACGTTACTCAAGACCATCTTGTGTAATAATTGCAGCACGATCTGCGATGAAGTTTACCTTGATGTGCTTACCTTGCTGGTCTCCCCAAACACATGTATGGGTGCCAATAACAGCTTCACATTGGTCTGGCTTACCCAAAATCAACTCGACATCTGACTTGATCATTCCCATTTCTACCCTGTCATAATTAGCCATAGTAACTTTCGAACAGCCTTGTACAAACAAAATTACAATCGCTATCGACAACACTTTCAATAGAAATATTTTCATCTTAAAACTTCCATAATGTTAATAGATTCATCATAT
Organism: Aliiglaciecola sp.; assembly: GCA_028356795.1. GTDB lineage: Bacteria > Pseudomonadota > Gammaproteobacteria > Enterobacterales > Alteromonadaceae > Aliiglaciecola. Next base: position 22,317 of record JAOMVH010000030.1, read on the forward strand.
CGTGAAATTTACAAACTAGCTAACCGAAAAACCAATAACTTACCGATATCGCCGTTAGAATCCCTGCAAAATCAGCTGTCAGACAGCAGGCCACAGCATAACGACTATACTTAATACTCACAGCACCCAAATAAACAGCAAGTATATAAAACGTTGTTTCTGTAGAACCTTGCAGCACAGACGCCAACCTACCAGCAAACGAATCGGCACCATGATGTTGCATCGTTTCGATCATCAAGGCTCGCGCGCCAGAACCACTTAAGGGTTTCATTAAAGCATTGGGTATACCGTCTACAAATCGCGTATCGAAACCAACGGTGTTGGCTACAAACCCAATACCCGACATCAGCATATCCATCACCCCACTTGCTCGCATCATTCCAATTGCAAACAACATGGCAATTAGATAGGGGATCAACGAAATAGCAAGTTGAAAACCGTTTTTAGCGCCATCTACAAACAATTCATAACAATTAAGTTTTCGATAGGCTCCAACTGACAAAACAATGACAATAAAACTAAGTAATAAAAAATTGGCAATCAATGATGATTGAGTCGCCATCTGCTGTGCGGCAAGTTGTGAAAAATATAGTATGACACTGGTTAGAAAGGCAAAAATGGCAACAAAATACCAAACAACGATTTTGTTCAGTAAATTCACCTTTTGGACTGAGCAGGTTACGATCAAACCAACCAAAGTAGACGCACTAGTTGCCAATA
>JAOMVH010000031.1 GCA_028356795.1 Aliiglaciecola sp.
ATGAAATTGAGCGTGTTTGGTTTGAAATCCAACGTGAAATGACAGAATCAGGCAAAGTGACTCGTTTTAATACTGACGTGGTTGAAGCAACAGGCGCTAAGGTAAACAAAGAAGTGGTTCGAATTGGTCCATTTGCTTTGGTTTCTGATGGTAAATATCTTCAATATGAAGGTGAAACCAACACTGTGACTGAACTGATTCGTCAGCCTGCCGACCGTTACATGCAAAGCGCCGCTAACATTCAAAAATCAGACGGTGAGCTGGTTCAATTTGGACTAGACCCTACAGGCGGCACGATTCTAGGTTTATTGGTTCAAGCGCCTAGCTTGGAAGAACGCATTCATCAAGGTGACCTAGTTGGTTACATTATAATTGCGGTTGGTGCTGTTGGTATATTTGTCGCATTCTGGCGCTTTATCGTGCTAACACTTGTTGGAGCTAAAGTTAACGCCCAACTTAAATCAGACACCTTCTCTGACGGCAACCCATTGGGTCGCATACTGAAAGTAAAAGACAAGTATCCTGATGTGGAAACTGAAGCACTGGAGCTGCACTTAACAGAAGCGATTCTGGCAGAAGTACCCAAATTAGGTCGCTTCCTAACCTTGGTTAAAATGATTTCAGTTGTTGCACCACTTGGTGGTCTGTTAGGAACCGTAACCGGAATGATTGTGACTTTCCAACAAATCACACTATTTGGAACCGGCGACCCGAAAATCATGGCTGGTGGTATTTCTTCTGCTTTGATTACCACGGTTCTTGGTTTGGTTGTCGCTATCCCAACAACTTTGTTATATGCCTTGTTGAACACACAAAGCAAAAACATTGTTGCGATTCTGCAAGAGCAAGCTGCTGGTGTGATTGCCGAGCGTGCTGAGAGAACGACTGGTTCTAAGGCGTAAGCGCATGTTTGCTGAGATATTTGAATCAATCCGAGACTTTACCGAGACTGGTGGGATCATCCTACTGATCATTGGTGGTCTAATCTTCGTGATGTGGATTTTGATACTCGAGCGTATTTTCTACGTGTCTATTGGCCACAAACAGTTTAAGCGAAATACCATTGAAGCATGGAAGTCACGCTCTGATCGTAACTCTTGGAATGCTGAGCAGATTCGTCAAGCAATGATTTCAAGAGTGAGCTTAAAGCTCAAGTTTAGTTTGCCAATTATTCAGGCGTTGGTTGCCTTGTGTCCTTTGTTGGGCTTGATGGGAACTGTTACCGGCATGATAGTCGTTTTTGACGTGATGGCGATGTCTGGCGGTGGCAACGCACGTTCTATGGCCGCTGGTGTTTCGCAGGCGACAATTCCCACAATGGCCGGAATGGTCGGTGCTTTATCCGGTGTGTTTGCATCTACATGGCTAACACGTACTGCAAAGACAGAGCGATTGCATCTAGAAGACGCTTTGGAGATTCAACGCTAGGGCTTATGGCGCTGGCTGGAAAGGTTTTATTATGAAAAAAATTCAAAATTTAGTGGAAGAAGAAGAAGCAACAATTGATATGACGCCCATGTTGGACGTTGTTTTTATCATGTTGATATTCTTCATCGTAACAGCGTCTTTTGTTAAAGAATCTGGAATCGATGTAAATCGCCCAGAGGCAGCAACTGCGGTCAAAAAAGACCGAGCCAATATCCTTGTTGCGATCAGCGATAAAGGTGAGATTTGGATCAACAAGCGTCGTGTGGATGTGCGTGCTGTACAAGCTAACATTGAACGCTTAAAAGCTGAAAATCCGCAAGGTACAGTGGTCATTCAAGCCGATCGAAAAGCCACTACTGAAGTATTAATTAAAGTCATGGACGCATCGCGCGCAGCCGGAGTTTATGACGTCTCTATTGCAGCTCAAGAGTAAACGATAATGGTACGACTCCTTCTAGCAATAGTGTTTGCCTTCTTTATCACGGTGAGCTTGTTTTTCTTGATGCAAGCGTTGATTGCCAGTGGTGACCAAACTTTGGAAGAAGCAAAGCCTGGTGCGGTACTCGATTTTGTTCGATTGAAAAAAGAAGAAGCGGTAGAGCAAAAAGATCGCAAGCCTCGTAAGCCTCCTCCGCCGAAAGAGCCGCCACCGCAAATGGACCAACCGCAAATGGATTCACCCACACCTGATGGTGATGGCGGTGGAATGGCCTTTGAAGCCGATGTCGGTGGTGACATCGAATTAGGTGGCGGTCTGGCACTGGATTCTGGCGATGGTGAGTATACTCCGCAAGTTAAGAGTGCGCCTGTGTATCCAAGACGAGCATTGTCTCGCGGCATTGAAGGCTTTGTGATCGTTGAGTTCACAGTTACCAAGTTAGGGGCGGTAAGAGATGTGATTGTGGTTGAAGCCAATCCTGCCAATATATTTGACCAAGCCGCGATGGACGCTGCCGCTAAATTTAAGTATAAACCGCGGGTGGTCAATGGTGAGCCAGTTGAAGTATCCGGTGTTCAAAACCGAATCACATTCGAAATTGACGGTTAATTAGGAGGCGAAATGAGACTTTATTCTATCATTGCTGCCATGTTAATGGCTCTAACACTTTCTTTTAGTGTGGGCGTACTAACCGCAACTGAGGCTTCTGCCCAGTCTAATAAACGTGACGCTGATGCAGTTCGCTCTCGCGTTTATGATCAACTTGCACGTGCCCAAGACATCGCTGATAAAGGCAACACTCAAGAAGCGCTTGAAGTATTGGATTTGGTCATGTCTAAAAAGAGTTCTTTGAATCCCCATGAAATGGCGATGTTACATAATTTTTATGGGTTCATTTATTACAGTGTCGAAGACTTCGACAAAACCATTGAATCCTTCAAAAATGTTGTTGCCCAACAACCAATCCCCATTGCTTTAGAGCAAAGCACATTGTTCAGCCTTGCCCAGCTTAACATGATGCGTGGCAACTATGACGTTACCATCGACTATTTGGAGAAATGGGAAGCCCTTCAAAAAGGTAAGCTGCCGGTACAAAATCTAGTGTTGAAAGCCCAAGCTATGTATCAGAAAAAAGACTACGAAGCGGCAGCTGAATATATCGATCAAGCGATTCTGCAGCAAGAGAACAGCGAAGAGGGTTATAAAGTCGATGAAGCCTGGTTTATTCTGCAGCGAGCAGTTTATTATGAGCTGAAAAACCCGCAAATGGTGACAAAAATTCTTGAAAAAATGCTCAAGTTATTCGACCGCCCTGAATATTGGACCCAGTTAGCTGGCATGTATGGTGAGCTTGGCGAAGAGAAAAAACAGTTGGCGATGCTTGAAGCCGCATATCAAAAAGATTACATCACCAAAGCTTCTGATATTTTTATACTAGCACAGCTTTATTATTATCATCAGGCACCCTACAAAGGCGCTCGTTTGATGGAGCAAGCCATGGAGGATGGTGTACTAGATAAGAATCTACGTAACTTGAAATTCCTAGCGCAAACATGGACATTAGCAAAAGAAAACGAAAAAGCCGTACCGGTTATGCGCTCTGCTGCTAGCTTATCGGAAGATGGCAAACTTGATGCACAACTAGCGCAAATTTTGCTGAACCTAGACCGTTTTGATGAAGCGATCGAAAGCGCTTCATCCGCTCTTGAAAAAGGCGGCTTGAGAGAGCAAGGCACAATGCACTTGGTGCTGGGTATGTCTTACTTTGCCAATAAGCGTTACGTCGAGGCCTTAAATCAGCTTGCTGAGGCAGAAAAACACGTAAACAGTCGCGGCATGGCGCAACAATGGAGCAAGTTTGTTTCCTCCGAAAAATCTACTGTGGAGCAGCAACAAGCCGAATTAGGCTCGTCTTGATAGTAAGCGTTGTTAAATACCAAAATGCCGCGACCTTCGCGGCATTTTTTGTTGTAGGCTATAGCTAAATTTGTCTATCTAATTTTTTCGCCTGATGAAAATGATCAAACATAGCTTAACCTATTCACTCTCTCTTTTAGTACTCTTGAACGTGCTAGGTTGCACATCTAATTCGATGCAGCTGCATCATGATCAGAATGTCAGTTTTGCTGATGTGGATTCTTACTATGTTAGTTCGGTCAATAACCAGCAAGATGGCATCACTGTGGCACTGCAACAAATCACTCTGGATTTTCTTGATAGCCATGGAAAGTTAGTAGCAGATATTGAAGCCGTTGATGCCCATTTTGAAATAGACCACTATGAGCAAGAGCGCCCAAATGACAGTCATTTGTCCATCGGTTTAGGGACTGGCAGTTATGGTCGCAGCGGCGGGATTAGTATTGGCACCAATGTCATCGTACCGATAGGAGCAGACACCCTTTTATATGCTGGCGTGACAGTGCGAATTATGGTTGCGGGAAACTTAGTCTGGTCTGCAACTAGTTATCGGGAAATAGCTGACAGTGATATTCTCAAAGCTAAATCTGAGGCATTAAGCGAGATAATTGCAAATTTTCCAATTTCCCGAAAGGCGCTGAGTAACGAGCCGGTTGATTAGGGTACTTATCGCATGCTCCATAAATTAAGTGCTAGAGTATTTAACTACTCTCCCTCACGCTGCCGCTCGACCTTACTAATACTGTTGACGACAATTTACTGTACAAATTTTCCAGCTGATCAAAACGTACAGTTTTTTTTATTTCTTTTGTCTTTGCATGCGCTCCAACGTATGCTCTACGGCTAACTACCATTAAAGGAATTAGGTTTTCATGCGTTTATTTTTTTCCGCTATGATTTTTACACTTTTGCTTTCGGGCTGCTCTGATACAAAGGAGGTTGAGATGCAAAAAGAGTCAAAACGAGAGTTCGAGAGGATCAGTCAATTAGAGATTGCAGAGCCAGTTGCTGCCAAGCAGTCCTATACTGCCAAATATCACGGTAAAACCTTGTCTGACGACTACCACTGGTTAAAAGACCAAGGCTATCCCGAAGTGAATGATCAGCCAGTGATCGATTATCTCACCCAAGAAAATACTTATTTTGATGCTTTTCTAAAACCCAATCAAGGTTTAACCGATACCCTGTTTGAGGAATTCAAAGGCCGAACTAACGAGCAAGAAAGCTCAGTTCCTTGGGTATACAACGGCTATGAATATCGTTGGTTTTACCGAGAAGGTGAAGAGTATCGTACGCGAGTTCGCAAGTCTCTTAGCGGTGGTGAAGAAACGGTGGTCATTGATGAAACCAAACTTGCCAAGAATTTCGATTATTTTAGTTTAGGTGATTGGTCTATTAGTCCAAATAACCGTTACCTAGCCTATTCGTTTAATACCGATGGCTCAGAGCGCTATAAAGTTAAAGTTCAAGACTTACAAACCGGCGAATATCTTGCCGATGAACTCAATGATGTGGCTGGAAGTGTTTCTTTTACAGCCGACAGCCAACATTTGCTCTATGCAAAATTGGAAGAAAAAAAGTGGCTCACAGAAAGCATTAATTTGCATAAAATGGGGGAAGCCCAGAGCCAAGATAAATCACTCATGACTGAAGATGACGACGGATTTTTCTTGAGCTTTAGTAAAACCAGCGATGAAAAATTTATTGTCATCGTCAGCAGCCAAAGAGAAATACAAGAGTACCACGTTATCCCTTCGGACAATCCAACAGAGCAACCCAAGATGCTGGTTTCAAGGGAGCTGGGCTTTTCTAGTCAAGTTGATCATGCCAACGGCGAGTTCTATTTATTAGCAAATGATGAACATACGAATTTTCGACTAGCTAAGGTGAGCAGCGAAAACCCAGCCTATGGAAATTGGGAAACTGTAATTGCTGGTTCTGATGACGTCTACTTACAAAGTATGCAGGCGTTTAGTGAATTTATTGCTATACAAGCAAGAGACAACGGGATTGAGCAAATTAGAATACGTGACTATCAGGGCAATACACATGATGTTGCCTTTCCAGAAGACGTGTACTCGGCGTCATTGGGTAACAATGCTGAGTTTGAGCAAGATTTTATTCGTCTTGATTATGAGTCAATGATCACACCAGAAACCGTATTTGATTACGATTTATCGGATAAATCTTTGAAGGTTAGAAAAACAAAAGAGATACCTTCTGGATATGATAAGTCTCTTTATGTGACAGAGAGGAAAATGGCACCTACGCGCGATGGCGTGGAAGTTCCTATTTCTATTGTTTACAAAAAAGGCTTTAAAAAGGATGGCAGCCAGCCTCTCTACTTGTATGGGTACGGCGCTTACGGCTACACAATCTCCCCTGGGTTCTCAACCTTACGTCTTAGCCTGCTTGATAGGGGATTTGCCTTTGCAATCGCCCACGTACGTGGCAGCGATATGTTGGGCTATCAATGGTATTTAGACGGTAAACTAGAAAAACGCACCAACACATTTAATGACTTCATAGATGCTGCTAACTATCTGGTGAAGGAAAAATATGTGGCTAAGGGTAATATTTCAATTTCAGGCCGAAGTGCCGGTGGAGAGCTGGTTGGCGCTGCAATTATACAAGCGCCTGAGTTATGGCGTTCGGTAACGCTGGGAGTACCTTTTGTTGATGTGTTGAATACAATGTTGGATGCGACTTTGCCACTTACGCCCCCTGAATGGAAAGAGTGGGGAAATCCTATTGAAGATCCTCAAGCTTACGATTTTATAAAGAGTTATTCGCCTTATGACAATATTACTGCCACACCGTACCCTCCGATGATGGTTACTGGTGGCATTAACGACCCCAGAGTGACTTATTGGGAGCCCGCTAAATGGACTGCAAAAATGCGAGAGTTTAAAACAGACGATAATTTGTTGGTTATGCGCATTAACATGGGCGCAGGACACTTCGCAAATAGTGGTCGATATGGTCGCTTGCGAGACTTTGCCGAAGAATTCACTTTTGTGCTTAAAGCTCACGATATCGATCAATAATACCCACTAAAAGTATAACAAAAAGGAAGCTTCGGCTTCCTTTTTTGTTATCTTGCGAAAAATGCACTCAAATTCACCTATCTTTAGGAAATTCATGCAGTTAATTACTACTAATGGATAATACAAAGAGCTGTTTTTATACTTTATTGTTGCGCTCGACATTTAAAAATGACAATAAAAACAATGAAATGGACTCAAACATGTTGAATACCCTTAAAACTTACATTTTACTCTTCATACTAAGCACTAGTTTTTACGCAAATGCGGATCTCATTCAATGGGATGCGTTCGAAGCGGGTGATGGCCTTGCGGTAAAAAACCAGGCAACGGGTTTAGTTTGGTTAGATCTAACGCAAACCGCGGGTGTCTCATATAATCTGGCAGGTGACCTTTATGAAGGTTGGGAATACGCTAATAGTGATCAAGTGCAATCATTATTCACCACAGCATTTAATGGTTTTGCTGAAAATGGCACGGAAGGTGAACAGCTTGGTTGTATAAGTGGGCAAGCGTGCTACTCACAAGCCCAATCGTTTGGTTCATTGTTTGGATATACTCCTCATGCCGCAGCACCTACGTTTCACTATTCTTTTGGTCTATATGCGAACCAAGATGGCAATTTAAAAATGTCAGGTACGATCGTTCAAAATCCCCTGTCGAATGCCAATATTTACAGCCATACCTATGCTCGTGACTATAACAATTATTTCGACAACAGCTTTTACAATTTGGCTGTCTATCTAGTTCAGTCAGCTGATGAAGGAGACAACAATTTAAGTATGGTAAATGTTGCCGAGCCCGCTCCTTTGGTTATCATGTTTTTGGGTGGTTTTATGGTGTTTTTTAGGCAAAAGCTGTTTACTAAAAAATAGTTGTTCAACTTTCCTCAGACTGCCCCGCGGTGACCAAACATCGCGGGTAGCACTATGAATTTGGCGTTTATGAATTTTCTTAGGTAACATACAGATACCTGGTGAAAATGTGTGTGCAAACCTTGATTCTGTTTGCCAATGCTTTTCACTTAATGATTCTTTTTGAGTAATGTGTGCTGCCCAATTTTTTAACTGGACAATCTAGTTTTATCAAGCGTGTTGGCACGAATGCGCTCGCCAATATTGTTTCAAAAGCGCAAATCTTTATTGTAGCTGTCGTATTGTCTCGTTTCTTTTCGGTCCAGGAATTTGCTAGCTTTGGGGTAATCTTAACCGTCATCGGGCTTGTCTCCGTTTTCGCCGCTGTAGGCTTGGGGCCGGCGGTCGTGAGGTTCGTAGCAAAAGAACCAGATATTTCTAAACGAAATGTGATTGCGTCCTCTGCTTTAGGTGTAAATGCCTTATTGTCGGTTGTTTTGTGTAGCATCTTGTTTTTTAGTGTTAACTTCATCGAAGCCGAATTGGGATATGTGATTGATGGCTTCGATGTTGCACTGAGGCTGGTATGTCCTGGAATTTTCTTGCTGTTACTGAGTCAGGTTTGTATTTCTTTTTTAAATGGGCTTCAGCGATTTGATTTAGTGGCTAAATGTCAAATCATTGTTGCTCTTATTAGTCTTCCATTGCAACTTGGGCTATCGTTTGTTTATGGGCTTTATGGCTTCTCTCTAGGCTTTTTGATTAGCAATTTATTACTTTTTGTGACCCTGACTTATTTTATTTTGGGCGATAGATTGCTTACGACATTTGAATTTAATTGGCTTGAATGCAAACAACTTTTAGCATTTTCGTTACCCAGCTTTTTAAGTGGGATCTGGCCCATGCCGTTAATGGCGTTTGCGTTTTGGACTATCAGTCATCACGAAGAAGCAGCGCTACAAGCTGCTATTTTAACCTCTGCAAACCAGGTGTTTGCAGTTTTGTATTTCTTGCCAGTCATGGTTGCACAGGTATTAATGCCAAAAGTGGCGTCACAGCAAAACGAATCGGAACAGTCTTTAATTTTAAGCCGTCTATTGCGTAAGCTCATCCCTGCTATTCTAGTGTTAACTGTCTTGTTGGGATTAATTAGCCCTATTTTTCCATGGTTATTTGATTTTGATATACAGGCCACAATTTGGGTTTTCATTGCTGTCATACTGACGGTTGCCATTGTGTCAGTGCAAACACAAATCGATCACTTTAATGTGGGCAGTGGTCGAGTCTGGTTGCACTTTTGGTTAAATGCATTCTGGGGATGTATATTCTTAGCAGCGATTCTGTATATGGATATTTGGGGCGCCCTTGGTATAGTGTTGGCTAGGCTACTGGCATATTTTGCCCGGAGTATCTTATTGGTGTTTTATTTACCGTCACCCTCAGCTGTGAGGAATAGTTAACGTGTTGAAGCCGATGCGCTTGTATGTGGTAAACCTGTTTACTGGCTTGCTGCCTGCAACTAGATTATATGGTTTAAAGAGAACTCTCTATCGATGGGGAGGCGTTGAACTAGGGGATAATGTGCGCATTGTCTCTAGCGCTCGCATATTAGGCTCAGGCCAACTAACCATTGACGACAATACGTTTATCGGTCATCAAACGCTTATTCTACTCGGCGGGGGTAGCATATCGATAGGTAAAAACGTCGATATTTCTAGTAATGTCACCATCGTTAACGGCACACATGAAATTGCCACGACTAGCATCAAAGCGGCCGGAAAAGGCTATGCAGATGATATTTGGATAGGCGAAGGTTGTTGGGTGGGTGTTTGTGCAACGATTATTGCAGGTGCTCAGGTGAAAGAAGGCGCCATTGTTGCTGCTGGCGCGCTGGTAAATGGTTCAGTTGATGCTCTATCAATCGTTGGTGGTGTGCCCTGCAAGGTCATCAAAAAACGTCATGTTGAAGATAGACCTTAAATTCTCCGTTTTTAAATACTTCCTATTACTCCTACTCGGATTGATGGTTCTACCGAATGCGCTTGGCTCTGTCTATGCGCTGTTGTTTATCTTTTATAGCCTTACTCGAGGACGTTTAGGTTGTGTGTTGGCCATGCTGACCTATTTGAGCGGAATTATTCTCAATCCTCACGTCTTTGCCATTCCGACATTACCCACAGTAAATTTGCTTATTTTTGGTTTTATTTTGTTTGTTTATGGACGCTTTCAAAGTAAAGGTGATATTGCCGTTATTCGTTTGATGGTGATGATATTTTTTGTGGTGTGCTTAAGCTCTGCGGTGGTATACGGATTCAACTGGCAAGTATCAATGTTGAAACTCACGATGTTTTTCGCCGGTTTGAGTGCGCTGTTAACCTTGCTTAAAGAGAGTCAGAGACTGCAACAAAACATCTTTTTAGAGCCGCTATTTATTCTTTTATCGATGCTGGCCATTTTTAGTATACCCACTTATTTTATGTTCGCTGGTTTTGCAATCAATGGAAGAGGCTTTCAGGGGGCAATGAATCACCCTCAAGGGTTTGCATTGGCTATGGGCAGTCTGTTTATGCTTTGTTATTACCGAATAATCAGTAAACAGCCGGGTTCCTTTTTAGTTAATGTCGGCTTTATGGGCTTGGCGTTTGTATTTTTGGTATTTTCCCAATCTAGAACCTCGATATTTGCGCTGATACTTTCGCTATTTTTGGCTGAAATTATTGGTTATATGCGAGGTGGGAAGATGTTGTTTGTGGGACGAATTGCCATGAACAAATACGTGTTTTTAGGCGTTATTTTTGGAATATGCTTCGCTTTGCTTAATGTCGACAAAGTAAAAGAGTTGTCGAATAGTGTGCTTCAAAAGGGCTCTGATGCTGGTAATGTGCAAGAAGCATTTGCCGAGTCTAGAGGATTTTTGTTTCAAGCTGCGATTCGAAACTTTAAGGAGAACAAGTGGTTCGGGATAGGGTTTCAAGTCAGTAATGGCAAATATGGAGGGTACGAGATGAAGGTGTCTCGAGATCCTATATTTGGTATTCCCATTGGAGCCAGTATTGAGAAGGGCTTTTTACCGATGGCGATGTTGGAAGAAATTGGACTGATTGGAGGCGGAATATTTATTCTTATTTTGGCCAAAGTTTTCCTGACAGGTATAGGAGGAACAGGCTACTATGCCGCTAGCTTGTTCTTTTTTTCTATTTTCGTGAATTTTGGTGAAGCGGTGTTGTTTTCATTGAGTGGTTATGGATTATTGATCTGGATGGTTATAAGTACATTTTTATGTGCTGGATTGTTATCTCGAAAAGGTAATGCATGAAATTAGTCGCTTGGCAAAATATGTTAAGTCCTCACCAACAGCCCTTGCTGAGTGCATTGGCAGACTCATCACAAGTAGACTCGTTGACGCTCATCGTCGAGCAAGATATGTCACAAGAACGTGCGAGCATGGGCTGGACTATCCCTGATGTTAGTCAATTAACGGTCATTGTTGCACCACAACTATCTCAATTAGAAGAGCTTAAAGCCGAATTGGTTGACTCCACTCATTTAGTCTCTGGATTTGCTCAGGGACGATATGGTGAGTGGATACGGCACAATATTCCTGAATTCTTTTTATATACTGAGCTAGCGAAAAGCGATAGTCGCTGGCGCAGCTTGGCCAATATCATTCGTTACCGATGGTTTTACCGACGCATGGCAGATCAAGTCAAAGGCATTTTTGCTATTGGCAGTGAGTGCCCAATTTGGCTCAAAGAGTCAATCAATATAGAGCCCCATAAAATTTTGCCTTTTGGCTATTTCATGAAGACAAATGCGCCTGTTACTACTTCACAAAAACACACTCATCAAGTGCTCTTTGTTGGGCGTTTAGAGCCCGTCAAGGGCATTGTAAACTTTGTTCAATCAATGCTTAAAGCTGATTGTGATTGGCAATTGAGTATTGTTGGAGACGGTAGTCAACGTCAAGAGCTGCAGCAACTAGTTGCGGGTCATGACAATATAAAAATGATTGGAATGTTACCGCAAACTGAAATACTAACCTTGATGCGAGATGCCAGTTTATTGGTACTACCAAATCAAAAAGAGGAAGGTTGGGGGTTTGTGGTAAACGAAGCTTTGATGAATGGTACTAGTGTTTTTTGCTCTGACTTAACCGGAGCGCGCCAAGTAGTAAGCAATGCGCCATACTGTATGGTGAATGATCATACTAAACTAGACGACATGGTTCAAAACGTCACTGTGTTTATGGAACAAAAATACAGCACTCAGCAACGTCTAAAGCTTCAACAGTGGTACAACCAATGTTTGAGTGTTGAGACCGCCAGAGATTACATGTTAGATCATTTTATGCAGCGACAGGGCTTACCTATTAATAAAAATAAGAGAACTAAATTTGGCTGGCTCTAAAACGTATCTCATCAATGCATCCTCAGTAAAATACGGTGGTGCGGCAACCATATTAAATTCTTTTATGGATTGGATTGCACAACACGATTCAACCAATCAGTTTGTGTTAATGAGTTCTTACTGTCCCCCGAATTTGCCAAGCAACGTGCGTTATGTGGAAAAGTACACTTCTGGCATGGGTACCTTGTGGTTTTGTACCATCGGGGTGTTGTATTATCTGATTAAATATCGTGCTTCTAGCTGCATTTCTTTGTCCAATATCAACCTTATTTTCCCGATCGTGAAGCGTATTACTTATTTCCATCAAGCCAAGGTGTTTGTTGCAAAAGATATTCGATTTCGATTGATGGCATTGGCAATACATTGTTTGAAAGGGTCCACTGTGGTGGTGCAGTCTCCTTTGATTAAAACTCGATTTATCGATAAGTTTGGCGGACGATACTCATTTTTAGTCAAATGGCCTGGTATTGAGAAGGTTGAGCCTCAGTTATCCTCGCAAACCAATGAGAAATTGGCATTGATAAAAGGTAAAACGCTACTGTGGCCCGTGACAGATCCTTACTTACCGCAAAAGAATCTCAATTTTTTGATAAAAAATGCAGACTGGTTAACGACTCACAATGTGCAAGTATTGGTCACTAGCGATAATCACGTTGATCATCCCAGCTTTGTATCTATTGGACGATTATCAAAAGCGGATTTGATGGCACTGTATAGGGAGGTTGATGGTGTAGTCATCGTATCTGAGGAAGAGACCGTCTGTTTACCCATTTTTGAAGCCGCCCAACAGGGCAGCAGGGTATTTGTATTAGATCGTCCCTACATTCGGTCACTAGAGCAGTGGCGCGGCTTGCCAGAAAATGTCACTATAATTGATGAAATCGCCGCAATAGTACTAAACAACACGGATTTGGCTAAAAGTAACACGCCAGATGCCTCTTATTTTGAATCTGATTGGCAAATTTACTGAACATGAAACAAATACTGCAAAATCTCGAAACGGGTGACAATGAAATTGTTGAAGCGCCTGCACCGAATGCTTCTTCTGGTCACCTGTTAATTGAAACTCGCAAAACTCTGATTTCGGCTGGTACTGAAAGAATGTTGCTTAATTTTAGCAAAGCGTCGTATTTTCAAAAAGCCAAGCAACAGCCGGAAAAAGTGAAGCAAGTTCTCGACAAAGTCAAAACAGATGGCCTTAAAACCACTTACGATGCAGTTAAAAGTAAGCTTAGTGAGCCAATTCCCCTTGGATATTGCAATGTAGGAATAGTTAAAACACCTGGTAAAGGCTGTGAGGAGTTTGTTGCAGGAACTCGGGTTGTTTCAAATGGTGCCCATGCTGATGTTGTGCGAGTAGCAAAGAATTTATGCGCTAAGATCCCAGATGATGTGGATGATGAGTCTGCGGCGTTTACGGTGCTAGCGTCTATCGCATTGCAAGGTATTCGCCTGGTTCAACCTACCTTAGGTGAGAGTGTTGTTGTCACAGGGGCCGGGTTGATTGGGCTGGTGGCGATACAATTGCTTCGGGCCAACGGTTGCCGTGTGTTAGCCATTGACTTTGATGAACACAAACTCAAGTTGGCAGCTAAATTTGGTGCTCACACATGTAATCCTGCCAATGGCGAAGATCCTGTCGCGGCAGGTATGCAATTTTCTCGTGGGCGCGGCGTTGATGCTGTGCTCATTACTGCCTCAACCAAGTCGAGTGAGCCTGTTAGTCAGGCAGCAAATATGTGTCGTCAACGGGGCCGTATTGTGCTGGTTGGCGTTGCTGGGCTTGAGTTAAATCGTGCAGAGTTCTACGAAAAAGAGCTGAGTTTCCAAGTGTCCTGCTCCTATGGACCTGGACGCTATGATGACTCGTACGAAGGCCAAGGTCACGATTATCCTTTTGCGTTTGTGCGTTGGACTGAGCAGCGTAATTTTGAAGCCATCTTAGATATGATGTCTTCAGGGCAATTGAATGTAAAAGAGTTGATTACTCATCGCTACATCTTTGCCGATGCAGGTAAAGCTTATCAAACATTAACCGATGATGCTCAGGGCTTGGGGATCATATTAGACTATCCTGCCGATGACAGTACCGATCGCTTTGTTTCGAACGTCAGTCTAATCAAAGATGTGACTTATGATTCAGCAAAACCTGTGGTGGGTTTTATTGGAGCAGGAAACTACGCGTCGCGCATGTTAATCCCAGCGTTTAAAGAAGCTGATGCACAATTGCATACTATTGCCACTTCGGGTGGAGTCAGTGGTGTGGTGCATGGTAAGAAAAATGATTTTGCCAATACAACTACTGACACACAAGCTATGTTGGCTAATCCAGACATCAACACTGTGGCGATTGTTACCCGTCATAATTCACACGCGGGTTTTGTGGTGTCTTGCCTAGAACAAGGCAAGAACGTATTTGTTGAGAAGCCTTTAGCCATTGATGAGCAACAATTAGGTGATGTGCAACAAGCCTATGAAACACAACAAGACTCAGATAACCCTGCGCGCTTAATGGTAGGGTTTAATCGACGTTTTGCCCCACAAATTGTCAAAATGAAGTCGATGTTGGATGCAGAAAGTACGACTAAGTCCTTTATCATGACGGTTAACGCTGGCGATATTCCGAGCGATCACTGGACTCAAGATCCACAGGTTGGTGGTGGGCGGATAATTGGCGAAGCTTGTCACTTCATCGATCTTATGCGTTTTTTGGCTGATTCACCCATTCAGTCAATTCAAGCAACCTGTGCCACTGACAAAGCAAGTGGCAAAAAAATCGACGATGTTGCAACCATTAGCCTACGATTTGAAGATGGCAGCTTTGGTAGTATTCACTACTATGCTAATGGCGCTTCTTCGTTTGCCAAAGAGCGCATTGAAGCGTTTTGTGGCGGTAAGATTTTGCAATTAGACAACTTTAGAAAACTACGTCGATTTGGCTGGAGTGGATTTAATGACATGAGCTCTTGGCAGCAAGACAAAGGCCATAAAGCCTGCTCTCAAGCATTTTTGTCTTCCATTATTGATGGAAGCGCTAGTCCTATTCCTTTTGACGAATTATTGGAAGTGTCTAAATTTACCTTAGAAGCCGCGAAGCAACTTCAACAACAACGTTAGGCCTTTTATGTGGATTAAACTGGCTGCTTATTATCGTCTGGGATTAGTAAACCTTGCCCTGGTTTTTCTTTACAGGCTCAAGCTAAAAGTAGGTTATTTGCGAAGAAAAACGCCAATTGAACCCGCTATTGTTGGGCCATTTTGGTCTTTACCGACATCCATTGTGGCAAATCCCAATATGCATCTGCATGGCCAAACTAGCTTGTTTGGATGGTATTGTATCAATGTGGACACGGTACCAAACTGGCATCAATCAGTGCTAAATCAACAAGTTTTATCAGACAATAATAAGCATTGGAGCCAAATTAGTGATTTTGATTCTGGCATTGGAGACATAAAAGGGGTTTGGGAATTATCGCGATTTGGCTGGGCGCTGACGTTTGCAAGCAATTACGTGCAAAGCGCAGATGAGGTATGGTTTGACAGGCTGAATGACTGGATAGCAGATTGGTCTTTGCATAACCCGGCGAATAAAGGCGTCAATTGGAAATGTGCACAAGAAGCATCACTTCGAGTTTTGCATTTAGCGGCCGCAGCAAAACTGATGAAAGCGATCAATACGACACCCAATATGTGTCATTTCATTGAGCAACATCTTAAACGTATTCTACCCACCATGGGGTACGCTATAGGACAGGATAATAATCATGGTACTAGTGAAGCCGCAGCACTCTATGTTGGCGGTAGCTGGTTGCTTCATAACGGTTATCAACAGGAATTTGCCAATCGCTGTATGAAAACAGGACTGCGAATGCTGGTAAATCGCAGTCAGCGCCTCATTATGGCGGATGGTAGCTTTAGTCAATACTCAATGACTTACCATCGATTGATGTTAGATAGTTATTCATTTGTTGAGTTGTGGCGCAAAGAGTTGGATCTGTCTCCATTGCCAAATGGGATTTACCAACAGTTAAAATTGGCCACTCTATGGTTAGCTAGTTTTACCGATAAGCAAACTGGCGATGCACCAAATCTTGGTACCAATGATGGTGCCCATATCTTAAATTATAGTCATGCCCCTTTTCGCGATTTTAGACCCAGTGTTGAATTGGCTTGCCAAGTATTTTATCAACAAACTTGTTTCGACTCAGATGAATGTCGGGTGAATAATGAGCTTTTCAATCTATCGTTTCAAACACCACTGAACGTACCTAAAACCCTGGAGTGCCGTGCCGGGGGCTTTGCCAAGTTATCCAACTCGACTGCTTGGTGTTTGCTTCGAGTGCCAAACTATCTGTTTCGACCTTCGCAGGCGGATAACCTTCACCTAGATTTATGGGTCAATGGGATTAATTTGTTGCGAGACGGTGGCAGTTTTAGTTACAACACTCAGGCTCAGTGGTTAGAATACTTTTCGGGTTGCCGCTCGCACAATTGTATTGAATTTGACCAGCGCCCGCAGATGCCCAAAGTGTCGCGATTCCTATTTGGTCAGTGGCCGCGATATAGTCAGTTTGATCAATCCCAAAACACGACTAATGTCGAATATACAGATTGGCAAGGCGTCCAGCATAGTCGGCAAATAACACTGACGAATAACAGCTTAACGGTAAAAGATCATTTTACTGGTGTTACTCAGTCAGCACTTTTACGCTGGCGAGTATGCCCTGAGCGAGAATGGACATTGTGCGATGATACGCTAAGTTCGGACCAATTTAAGTTGCAAGTCAGTTGTGACAAGGCAATACAGAGTATGAGCATAGCGCAAGGCGCGGAATCAAGGTACTATGGAAAAAAATCGTCACTACCTGTTTTGGAAGTAGGCGTAGCGACGGATGCGACAATAATAACAATAATTAGTTGGTAAGGTCATCGGGCTGTAGTATGCATATATTGTATTTTCATCAACACTTTTCCACCCCCAGCGGAGCAACGGGAACGCGTTCCTATGAAATGGCTCAAAAGCTTATCAGCAAAGGTCATGCCGTCACTATGGTGTGCGGTTCATATAATGTTGGTGCCACTGGCTTAGTTATGCCTTTCGAAAAAGGGAGACGTCGCGGTGATGTTAACGGTATCGATGTCATCGAATTTGATCTTACCTATGCCAATACTGATGGTTTTTTGAAACGCAGTTGGCAGTTTATTTTGTTTGCTATGCACAGCGTAAAAATCGCATTAACCCATAACTACGATCTTTTGTTTGCAACATCCACTCCTCTGACAGCCTCAATTCCAGGTATTTTTGCTGCTCTGTTTAAGCGCAAAAAGTTTGTTTTCGAAGTTCGTGATTTATGGCCAGAATTACCTAAAGCCATGGGAGCTATCTCTAATCCCGTTATTTTGGGCGGGATGTCGGTTCTTGAAAAAGTGTCTTATCGAATGGCGGATGCATGTATTGGATTGTCACCGGGTATTGTTGATGGCATAAAACGTCGCTCTCGAGATAGTTTGCCAGTGTCGATGATCCCAAATGGCTGTGATTTAGCCTTTTTCAGTCAAGCTACTCAGGCAGTTTCATTACCCTTTGAAAAAACAGATGATCAACTGATTGCCTGTTTTACCGGCGCTCATGGCATGGCCAATGGCCTAGATAATGTTCTAGACGCCGCAGCCATTTTACATAAGAGCGCGGGCGACAAAGTTTTATTTTTATTTGTTGGTGAAGGCAAAGAAAAAGCACAGCTGCAAGAGCGTGTTAAAACCCAAGGGTTAACTAATTGTATTTTTATGGATGCCATGCCGAAGCATAATTTGGTCAGTGTGTTGCATCAGTCAGACGTAGGCTTGATGCCATTAGCCAATGTTCCTGCTTTTTACTACGGCACCTCGCCTAATAAATTTTTTGATTATCTAAGTTGTGGTTTGCCCATCGTGAATAACTACCCGGGGTGGTTAGCTGACATGATTCAGCAACATGATATCGGTTTAGCGGTTGCACCAGATGATGCGCAAAAGTTAGCCGACGCATTGCTTCAGCTTGCCAATGACAAAGGGTCATTGCCTGCTACGGGACAGCGAGCTCGAGAATTAGCAGAGCGCGAATTTGATCGCGACAGATTGTCGGACCAATTTTTAGCAACGTTAGAGGAGGCTGCAAAATGATAAAACGTTTATTTGATCTTATCGTTGCTTTGAGTGCCGTAATTATCCTATTTCCTATCATTTTAGTGTTATGTCTACTCATCGCTATGAAAATGGGAACGCCGGTGCTGTTTTCTCAGGTGCGTCCTGGCTATAAAGGAATACCATTTCGTATGGTTAAATTCCGTAGTATGACGGATGAAAAAGATGCTGATGGTAACTTATTACCAGACGAACAGCGGCTTCCTAAATTCGGCCAAACACTTCGTTCTAGCAGTCTGGATGAACTTCCTGAATTATGGAACGTCGTTAAAGGTGAGATGAGCCTGGTTGGTCCTAGACCTTTGTTGATGGAGTATTTAGAGCACTACTCGGAAGATCAGGCAAGGCGCCATGAAGTTAAACCAGGTGTTACCGGATGGGCACAGGTTAATGGCCGGAATGCGATTTCGTGGGAGCAAAAATTTGAATATGATACCTGGTATGTCGACAATCGCTCACTTTGGCTGGATATCAAAATATTGTGGATGACGGTAATGAAGGTTATCAAGCGAGATGATATCTCCGCAGATGGACACGCAACGATTGAAAAGTTTTCCGGTTCAGCGCCAAAGAATTCCATTCCCAAGGACAGTCAAGAATGACGAGACTGGTGATTATTGGCGCGGGGGGGCACGGTAAAGTCGTGGCAGACTGCGCTAAAACAATCGACCGACATCGCCAAATCGTTTTTTTGGATAATGCCTATCCTGAGCATAGCGGCTTTTGTGGTTGGGAAGTCGTCGGTCATCCCGATGATTATTTGAATTTTCAACAAGGTTCAGAGTACTTTGTGGCAATTGGAAATAATCAGGTGCGTCGACAGTGGCAGGACACATTGCAACAGAACAACTGTGATATTGCTACGCTTGTCCACCCCAGTAGCCAAGTGGGTACCGATGTTTCAATAGGCAAAGGTACACTGGTATTGGCAAGTAGTGTCATCAACATACTTACACGGATTGGCGAAGGGTGTATTGTGAATACTTCTGCTAGTGTTGATCATGATTGTGTACTGGGAGATTTTGTCCATATTGCCCCCGGCGTCAGACTAGCAGGAACGGTTACATTGCATGCTGGTGTTTTTATGGGGGTAGCCAGTGCGGTTATACCAGGAGTGGTCATTGGCAAAAATACTGTTGTTGGAGCTGGTGCTACAGTAGTGTCAGATATACCTGAAGCGGTTACCGTTGTGGGAACACCCGCAAAAGTGATTAAACATAATGTGTAAAGAGGTTAATGCATGCTAAATGGTCCATTTTCACCTTGGCCGTGCTTTGATGAAGAAGAAAAGCAAGCTGTAATGAATGTCTTGTCGTCTAATAAAGTTAATTATTGGACAGGTCAGGAGGGTCGACAATTCGAGAAAGAATTTGCTGACTACGCAGATAGTAAGCATGCCATTGCGGTTGCAAATGGAACCGTTGCTCTTGATTTAGCCTTTGTTGCATTAGACTTACCAAAAGGCTCTGAAGTTATTGTGACGTCGCGTTCATTTTTGGCTTCGGTATCTTCCATCGTGTTGGCTGGCATGGTACCTGTTTTTGCCGATGTCGACCGTGACACGCAAAACTTATCTTTGGATTCCATACAACAAAAAGTAACCGATAAAACGCGCGCAATTGTATGTGTTCACCTGGCTGGTTGGCCTTGTGACATGCCTGCCATTATGGAATTTGCCAAACAAAATGATTTATTCGTCATTGAAGACTGTGCTCAAGCCCATGGTGCAAGAATTGGGGGGCAATCGGTGGGGAGTTTTGGTGATATCTCAGCTTGGTCTTTTTGTCAGGATAAAATCATGACGACGGCCGGTGAGGGGGGCATGGTCACTACTAATAATCAAGCATATTGGAATACGATGTGGTCTTTTAAAGATCATGGTAAGTCGTGGCAAGCTATTTACGAAAAAACGCACCCTCCGGGTTTTCGATGGCTGCATGAATCCTTTGGAACAAATTGGCGGATGACTGAAATGCAAGCCACAGTGGGTCGCTTGCAAGTCAAAAAGATGCCAGATTGGACGTCAAAACGAACCAAATATTCCCATCAAATATTTGATGCATGTGCTGTCTTCCCTGGTTTGCGTGTACCGACTATTCCAGACGATATCACCCATGCTTTTTATAAGTGTTATGTGTTTGTTGAAACACAATATTTAGCTCAAGGGTGGGATCGCGATCTCATTATGAACGAAATCAGTGCCCTTGGGGTACCTTGCTTTTCTGGCTCGTGCTCCGAGATTTATAATGAAAAAGCGTTTGATGATACAGGCTTTAGACCTGAGCAACCCTTAGAGGTTGCTCATGAGCTGGCCGCTTCCTCGCTGATGTTCTTAGTTCATCCCACGCTGACTGAACCGGAAATTGATAAAACTTGTGACGCCATCAAGAAGGTTATGGAGCAAGCAAACCTTTGATTAAACTTGAGAAAATATTTCGATTTAGCACTAAAACCAAATTATTGGTTGAGTTGGCCTGGGATTCGATAGCACTGGCTGTTGCTTTGCTTTTTGCCTATTTGCTGCGTATTGGAATTGACTCTTGGGACTTTAGCATTACTGAGTGGGCGGTATTGGGCGCCAACATTATATTTACCCAAAGTTTACTCACGTTTTTAGGTCACTATCGTCAGGTTATTCGTTATATTAATTTACGCGCTATATATCTAATCATATTGTCTGCGTTAATTTCGACACTCTATTTGTTTGCCGCCAAGTACTCTTTAGGCATTTTTATGCCAATAACAGTGCCGATAATTTACTTTATGGCTGCTTCTATTTTGCTAGCAACACCGCGCCTATTGATCCAGGCTACGTCTCAACTCTACAGTTATAAACTTCGCGAAAAGTGTATTATTTTTGGTGCGACTGAATCTGGGCGCGCACTGGCGTCAACGCTTAGAGCTGGCAATGACTTGCTGCCTGTCGCGTTTATTGATGATAAACGTAAGTATCAAGGCAAACAAATTTTAGGCTTACCGGTTGGTTCGCGCAAAGACATCCCGGATGTTGTACGAAAGTACGGTGCAACAAAAATGTTGTTGGCAGTCAATAATACCTCGGCGGAACGTCGCAAAGAGCTTTTGATAGAGCTTGAGCCTTTTGCCATTGAACTGCTCGCTATCCCTAACATTCAAGATATTGTCTCAGGCAAACGCCGAATTGATGAGCTTCGAGAAATTCAAATCGACGAACTTCTTGGTCGCTCCCCCGTTCCGCCAATTTCAGAGCTTCTCAACATAAATATTCGCGATAAAGTTGTGATGGTGACTGGCGCCGGAGGATCCATTGGTAGCGAATTGTGTCGGCAGATTATCAAAAGCGGTCCGGCTAAATTAGTCCTGTTTGAACTTGCAGAATATAACCTTTATCAAATTGAGAACGAGCTTTCTGCAGCTTATCCTGATACTGAGATTGATGCGGTTTTGGCTTCAATACAAGATAACGATGTACTTAGAAGTACAATCGAAAACAATAAAGTACAAACCATTTATCATGCGGCCGCATACAAGCATGTTCCCATGGTAGAGCACAATATCACTGCAGGAATTCGTAACAACGTTTATGGTACATCAAATGTGGCATTGATTGCGGCTGAGTATGAAATCGAAAAGTTTGTTTTAGTCTCAACGGACAAAGCGGTCCGTCCTACTAATATCATGGGAGCCACCAAACGACTGGCTGAGCTGTTTATTCAGGGTATCGCTGAATTACACACTGATACAGAATTTGCCATCGTGCGATTCGGCAACGTATTGGGATCATCAGGATCAGTGGTACCTCTTTTCTCAAAACAGATAAGGGCTGGTGGGCCAATCACAGTGACCCATCCGGACATTATTCGCTATTTCATGACGATTCCAGAGGCTGCCCAATTGGTTATACAAGCCGGCGCTATGGGTAAACATGGAGAAGTGTTTGTATTGGATATGGGCGAGCCGGTGAAAATAGTCGACTTAGCGACTAAGATGGCACACTTATTAGGCCATAATTTGACGACAGAAAAGGGTGATGATAGCAGTATTCAACTCATATTCTCGGGTCTTCGTCCGGGCGAAAAGCTGTATGAAGAATTGCTCATTGATGATGCTGAAACTGAAACTCAGCACCCTCGTATAATGGGCGCCAATGAGAAAAAAATTGAATTTTCAGAAGTGGTCATGCTGCTAGACAAAATGAATTATGCGTTGATGCAACGCGACGAAAAAGAAGCAAAAGGT
>JAOMVH010000032.1 GCA_028356795.1 Aliiglaciecola sp.
GTGTTAAAAGGTTTTTGCAGCCACTGGGATGTGGATAGCGTTTCCTTTTACTCTGCGATTGAAGCAAAAAAATGGCTTGAGGACAGCGATAATGACACCTCACAGCTCGATTTTTTACTTTTAGATTATTGTATGCCAGACATGAATGGCTTATCGCTGCTCAAACAAGTTAAGCCGTATTTACCCAACAAATGTAAAAACGTATTAATATCCTCAATAACATTTAATCAAGACAACGCTGAGCAAGTAGAGCGTGAGTTTGACAAGGTTATTCAAAAACCTGTCATTGGCAAGTTACTCTACAAGGACTTAGTAAACTTAACTGATGTCGATGATATCCAAGCAACAACACAAAAGATTGAAACCAACCAACAAACTGACAATGAAAAGCAAATATCGGTATTAGTGGTTGAGGACAACCAGATTAACTTCATGGTGGTTGAGCAATTTTTACAAATGCAGGGGTTTCAAGTGGTGTGGGCTAGTGATGGTGAAAAAGCGCTGATCGAATTTGAACGCCAACCTTTTTCACTCATTTTGATGGATTGCATGATGCCTATCATGGATGGTTATAAAACCACACAAAAAATAAGAGAGCTGGAAGAAAAACAAAACCTTAACCCGACGCCAATAGTCGCATTAACGGCTGATATAACCTCAGAAAACAAACAAAAATGCTTGGATGCAGGAATGAACGAATACATCACCAAACCATTTAATTTTGAAGAGCTTAGTGATGTACTAAAACAACTTATATAAGTTTCTTTCCTTTATCCAATTAAATTAAGATATGCCTGCTCAGTCAATACACTGACACCTTTGTCACGTGCTGCATTAATTTTTGTTTCGCCGACCTTTTCACCTGTTACTAAGTAAGTGGTTTTTCCAGTGACTGATTTAGCGACTTTAGCGCCAAGTAATTTGGCATGTTTTTCCATATCACTGCGAGAACCTTGTTGCATAGCGCCGGTAAAGACAATAACCGCTCCGGCAATAGGTGAATCTGAATCTTCTCGGTCAGATGCTTTATCCGTAACGGCTAAATGGAAGCCAAGATCATACACCTTAAAGAACTCATCTTTAACATTTGCCAGGCCTTCCACTATCGCTTCTGCACTAAGTTGCGCAAAGCCGTCTATCGTGACCATTTGTTCAACTGAAACATCAAATAACTCAGTGATTGAATGATGCTGAAGCAATTTTTCACAATTCCCTCCCGCTAAGCGACTAACACCAAATGCAGCAAGAAACCGCCAGTCTTCGATTTCAATTTCTCTACTCGCTTGAAGTTGATCAATTAAGTTTTGAGACGTTTTATCTCCGAAACCAAACTCGACATATTTGAGCTTCGGTATTTGGTAGATTTCATGAATATGCTTAATACCGAATTGAGTAATTTTTTCAATCACTTTAGGCCCAAATCCGTCCACATTACCCAGCGTTTTAAAAAAGTGGATCAAGGTGTTTTCTGTTTGAGCTGGACAGTCCGACTTGTTTGGACAGATTAAATGGTCGCTTTCCCAAATAAGGTGGGCATTACAACTGGGACAATTTTCAGGTAACTCAGGTTCGGCAGCTTTAATAACCGCTTCAATCTTTGGAATAACTAAACCGCTTCTAACTAGCTTAATAATAGCGCCGGGTCCAACACCGTTGGTTTTCACCATGTTGTAGTGATGGACAGTCGCTCTGCTTAACGTTGCACCGCTTAGTTTCGTAGGAACCAGTTCAGCAACGGGCGAAACTCGACCTGTTCTAGAAGTCTGAGGGACAACTTTTATCACTTCAACTTCAGCAGATTCATCATTAACTTTAAATGCTATTTGCCAGCGATGAAACTTTCTTGTAGCGCCCATATGCTGTTTAATTGGAGCGTTCGTCGTTTCCACGATCAATCCATCGATATCAAAATCAACGGCGACCCACATCTTTTCAAGGATACTATCGAAGTTCGATAACAATTCGTCAATGCTACCGGTCCAATTGCTCAACTGTGAAAAGGGATAAAAAACGCAAGCACCGTCGTCAATCGCCTTTTGAACATCTTCATCTACTTTCTTTTCGGCGATGATCGCGGCTTGAATATTTCTAGAGTTCTCAAATTTGTTACTCAATACTTCATCAAAGTAACTTTTCTTGATGACAATTTCGCCGGGGCCTAATCCTCGGTTTGCATTATTTGCAACTTTTAGCCCTCGTTCAATTGCACGGGTAATATCTTGACCTCTCGTGCCATCGCCACGAGTGTAGAGTGTTATACCATCATCATAAGCGGCATATCCATCTAGCTTGGGCGTGATTTTTAAGGCTATTAAATCTTGTTCAAAGTCTATTTCTGTTGCGGCTTTAGTGATCCTTTCTGTCCATTTTTTAATTTCTTCGAAAGTATACGCCTTATCCGTCGACAGCATTTTTTGAGGTAGTGGAACCGTTTTACTATCGATTAATAATTCGGGCTCTACATTTGATAAAAATGGATTTTCAGGATCTAATGATTTAAACAAATCTAAATATTCATCGTACTTCTGATCGTCAATAATAGGATGGCCGGAACGATACAAAGCGTTAGCAACTTTAAGCAAGGTTTCCAGCTGTTCAGATCTATAATCGTTAGCACTCAGCAATTTACCCAAGTCTGTTAGACTTTGCTCAAGTGCTAGCTTTTCAATAATGGCAATTTGATTATCGGTAAAATTATATTCAGACATGACGACTACCCTTATGCTGCCCTTTGAAAATCTAATCGAGTTATAGTTGGGTTCAGGAAGATATTCCTTGCGCCCGTTGTGCTGTCTTGAAACGCCAGATCCAGCATTAAAAATTGATTGCTACAGTTGTTATGCTGAGCGCGAAGAGTACTAAGATGCTGCTCAACTGAGCGGACTTGGGACATAATAAAACCTGTGAAACAGAAGACTAAACATCAACGGGCTAGTAGTGGTTAAACCCGCTGGTCGCTGACCTAATATCGATAATTGAATGTAGGTTGATTAACGAGCAATCATACGTTTACGTTCAAATTCGCGAATTTTTTCAACATATTGCTGTAAGCTTTGTTTAGTGAGTGCACTGCGTCTGCCGTCCAACACCTGAGCAGAAAACTCTTCGGCTATTTTACGAGCAGCATTGTGCATCATATTAAACACTTGATGCGGGTCACCTTCAATCGGCAACATCATGAATAATGACACGCCTGGCGTACTGAAGGTCTCTAGGTTATCAATATCGAAGATGCCTGGCTTGATCATATTGGCCAAGCTAAACAATACAGGGCCTTTGCCATTACTATTAACGTGACGGTGAAAAATGTCCTGTTCACCAAACTTAAACCCTAACGTTAACAACATCGGCAACAATGCCGCGCCTTGAATCGGGTTTTCGTCTGTTGCGCGAACATTAAGAACCAACACCTCTTGCGCTTGCTCACCAGATTCTGATTGCCCAGCTTCAGGGTGGTCTTGCTTACTTTGTGATTGCGCTGTTTCGACAGGCTCATCAAAGTCGATGCGCATCTGATCTTCTCGTATTTTGGGCTCTCGTCGTTTTCGAGGTTTAGGTTTACTCTCAGCTTTGCTTCTTTTCACAAAATTACGAGCTTGCTCGGCTAAACTGACTTTCGATTCGTCTTCACTTGGCGATTCGTTTTCATCAGCAGGTATCTGCGCTGACAAGTCTTTAGTCACTGATTTTTGTTCAAAAGCAGCCGGCTGCTTGGTCTCTGTCGCTAGTTTTTCTGGTGCACTTTGACTTAGATCGGTTGTTTCCACAGCTGGGTCAACTGCCACTGGCTCAGCTTCTGAGGTTTTGAGTAAGAAAGGCGGTGGCTCTGGTATATCTTGCCCGTCAACCTCTCCCGACAGCGCTGACTTGCTTCGCATAGCCTGCACTTGTTGAGCGGCATATTCCGGTTTGGGTTGGGTCACAACAGATGAATAAATTTTTGGTTTGGTGATGCTTTCATTGGTTTGCTCACTTTCTTGAGCATCTAGCTGTTGGGCATTTTCTGATAAATCTGTGGTGCTGGGTACCGAGTCTGTTTGCTGGCCTTGCTGATTATCATCACTGGTTGCTGCCTCGACATTATTGGTAGCAACAACTCGCACTGCCCCTAAGCCCAAATCATCAAAACTGCCTTCGTCCATTTTGGGCTCAACTTTTAGCGAGGTATCTTCATGTTGATTTACAATGACTGAATCGTCATCAACGACGACATCCTCGATATCATCATAATCCTCATCCCACTCAGGTGTTTCGAGGCTGGCTCGATTGTCCTTGGAGGTTTTGCGAACGCTCCACATACCATGGGCTAAAATCCCAATAATTGCGATGCCACCAATGACTAAAAATGCTAGCCGTAATTGTTCCATATAGCCTTTACTACCCTTTTATTATGCGTGTGCGATGGCCACAGCTTCTTCAACATCTACTGACACCATGCGTGATACGCCTGGTTCGGCCATTGTGACACCAGTGAGATGTTTCGCCATTTCCATTGCAATTTTGTTATGGGTGATATAAATAAACTGCACCGTTTTCGACATCTCCGACACTAATTTGCAGAATCGTCCAACGTTTGCATCATCTAACGGCGCGTCTACCTCATCGAGTAAACAAAACGGCGCCGGATTTAACCTAAAGATTGCAAACACTAATGATAAAGCGGTTAGCGCCTTTTCTCCACCAGAAAGAAGATGAATTGTGCTATTTTTCTTACCAGGTGGTCTAGCCATAATGGTGACCCCAGTCTCAAGTAAATCCTCTCCGGTTAATTCAAGATATGCAGAGCCGCCACCGAAAACTTTGGGAAACAGCTCTTTCAAATCACTATTTACTTTGTCGTAGGTTTGTTTAAAACGTGATCGGGTTTCTTTATCAATTTTACGAATTGCGGCTTCTAAGGTTTCCAATGCAGCAACCAAGTCATCATTTTGTTCATCCAGATGAAGTTTTCGTTTAGCCTGTATTTCATACTCTTCAACAGCTGCAAGGTTTACAGCTCCTAAGCGTGATATCGCGGCACTGGTCGACTCTAATTGTTGTTGCCACAAATTTTCATCAGTGTCATCCGGCAGCGTTTCCAAGATTACTTTTAACGGTTGCTTTAATTCGTTGAGTTGTTCCAACGTACTGTTTGCTCTAACTTTATAGCCCTCAGACTCGAGCTTCAAACTTTGCAATTCGCTACGCATCTGTTGCACTTTGACAACGACTCCCTGTTGCCCTTTTTCGGCAATGGATAGGGTTTCTTCAACTTCGCTCAACTGTTGTTGCAGCGCAGTTTGCTGGGACTCTAAACGAGCTTTTTCAGTCAGCAGTAAATGCAAACTTTGCTCTTGAGACTCAAGAGGCTGAGCTAACTCGGCCTGTTCTTGCTCCAACTGTTGCTTGCGGTTTGTTAAGGTTTGTAATAAATGTTGGGTACGCTTTTGCGAGTCAACAACTGCGTCACATTGATTTTTGACACCTTGAACATTTAACGCAAATTGGTGGGATTGGCTGGTCAAGCCCTCAACTTGGTGCCTGGCCTGTTGCTGGGCTTCAAGCAACTTAGTTTTTTGGTCATCAATAGTTTGCTGCTGTTCTTGCATCTCTTCTAGGGTTAACTCAAGTTCTTGGGCTTGCTCTGCAAGTTGCTCAGATTGTAATTGCTCATCTTCAAGCAACTGAGATTGTTTGGCCAACTCTTCACTTAACCTGGTTTGCCGAGACAAGCTTTGTTGGTGCTGCATTTCAAGTAGATTTAATTGATTTTGTTGTTGGGTTAATGCCTGTTCTGCTTGTTTAACATCGCTTTGACGCTCCTCAAGCGAGCCCTGAACCGCATTAAGTTTTGGATATAGCTGATTTAGAGGTTTTTCAATTGTATCTTGTAAACTTGCTTCGCACTGGGTGAGCTTACCTGATAATGCCGTAATTTGCGCTGCTCGCTCAATGAGACCTGAACCCTCATCTGTGCCGCCCAAATTTACCCAGTCTTTGCCTAAATGCACACCACAGCGGGTTACAATCGACTGATAGGGTAACAATTCGGCTTGCAGTTTTTTAGCATCAGTCAAATCCTCTGCGACCAAAATATGTGTTAACCAATAAGGTACAAATTGGTTTTTCAGTTTCGTCGCCAAGGTCCCTTCTAGCTTTTTACTGGACATATTCGCTTGTTCAACTATTTTTCCGCCACTCCCACAGTGACGAATATCAGCAGCCGATAGACTTTCCACCCACATGGCTTGCTGCCAATGCTGAGAGGCAATTTCCACTGCTTTTTCCCAACCAGCGACAACACTCAATGTTTGCCAAAAAGGCGTACTTGATATGTCATTTTGGGCTAACCATTTAGCTAATTCTTCCGGACTCTGTGCCGATTGTTGCATACTGTTGAGCGCAGAGAGTTGCGCTTCAATTTGCTGCAGTTCACCTTTGATTTCAAATTTCTGTTGTTCTAAGTCGGTTTTTTCTTGCTGTAATTCAAACGCAAGTTGCTGGGCTTCGTCTACTCGTTGTTTGCCATGTTGAAGACGTCCTTTGGCTTGTGCAACTTGATGATTTAAGCTTTCAATTTGTTGCGCTAACAGATCATGTTCTAATTCATTTTGCTCTTGTTGCAATTCAGAGATGCGTTGTTGCGTGCGCATCTGCATATTCATCGTACCTTGAATTTGGCTATGGCAATTTTGAGCCTGTTGCTTGGTTTGCCCAAAGGCTTGCTCTTGCTCTCGCCAGTTTTTTTCATGTACTGCTTGCTGATCTTGCTGCTCCAACAAACGCTCTTGTGCCATTTCTAGCTGGGCTGCGATTGTTTCCTGTTGGGGTTGTATTTCATCCAATTGATTGCACAATAATTCGTACTTGTCACTTTCTTGTTGTGACAACGTTTGTGACTCTTCAATCGAATCAACTAGTTCTGATAGTTCTTTATGAATATTGCTAGTTCGCTGTTTTGCATGCAGCTGATTTTGCTCAAGCTTAGTGATTTGGGTTCCAACTTTGAAATTTTCCTGTTGAATATCTGACAAAGATTGCTTGAGGTTCTGTTGTTGCTCTTTGAATCGAGTGATACCTTTTTCTTCGCCACGTTGCTTTGCTACAAACTCTTCAATGTCACGTTCTTGTTGCTGTATCTGAGTTTCTGTTGTGGACAAATTTTCACTATGTTTAATCCATTTTATTGCTGCCAACTCACCTTTTAAGCGACGTTCTTTTGATTTTAGATCGGTATATTTTTTGGCTGCATTAGCTTGCCGTTGTAATTTTTCAATTTGCTGTCCCAGCTCGCCTCGCACATCTTCGAGTCGCTCCAGGTTTTCTTTGGTATGGCGAATTCGATTTTCAGTCTCTCTTCTTCGCTCTTTATACTTCGAGATACCGGCGGCTTCTTCTATAAATACACGGAGCTCTTGGGGTTTTGACTCAATAAGCCGAGATATCATGCCTTGTTCAATAATGGCATAGCTTCGAGGCCCTAGACCTGTGCCGAGAAAAATATCTGTCACATCACGTCTACGACATTTGGTGCCATTCAAAAAATAATTCGACTGAGCCTCTCGCGTCACAACCCGCTTAACAGAGAGCTCATTGTAATTTGCAAATTCACCTTGAATACGACCGGAGGTATTATCAAAAACCAACTCAACGCTGCACTGAGATACAGGCTTTCTGGCTGTCGAACCATTAAAAATAACGTCAGTCATTGCGTCGCCACGCAAATTTTTAGCCGAACTTTCGCCTAAAACCCATCGTACAGCATCAATAACATTGGATTTACCGCAGCCGTTTGGGCCCACGATCGCAGTCATGTCATCTGGGAAAGGTATGTTGGTGGGGTCTACGAAAGACTTGAACCCAGCCAAGCGGATTTTTTTTAAGCGCATGTTGTCGACAAAGAGATATTCTTATTATTTTTATTGAATGTATCAAATGTCATCAAGTGTAACAATTGAGGAATTGTAAACAATGGCCACAAAGTTATAGTATTTAACCAAGAAGTTGTCGCCTTTGCAGCTGAACTCGCCTGCAATGACAACACAAAAACAGTTAAACCAAGGAATATCAGAGCATATGCAAAGTCGTAGTGGCGCAAATTATTTTTTTGAAGGGTTCAGTCTAATTAGGACAAAAGGTCTTAAGCGATTTGTATTTATCCCCTTGGCCGTTAATTTAATTTTGTTTTCTATCGCCCTGTATTTTCTAGTTGGGCAAATTGAAGTGGGTATTCAATACATTATCAATTTGGTGCCAGATTGGGAGTGGTTAGCGTGGTTTAAGCAAGGTGTAACCTATATTCTTTGGCCACTTGCTGTCATTAGTATTTTATTGGTCTTTGCACTGATTTTCGGTACTTTGGCCAATTGGGTTGCCGCACCATTTAATGGTCTTCTAGCTGAAAAAGTCGAGCGCCACTTAACGGGCCAGAGCTTGGGCGATGCGGGCCTGTTAGATGTGGTTAAGGATATCCCCAGAACCTTAGGGCGAGAGCTTGCCAAATTGCTCTATTACATTCCTCGTGCGATTGGTTTTTTACTGTTGTTTTTCTTGTTACCCGTATTCGGTCAGATTTTGTGGTTTTTATTCAGTGCTTGGATGATGGCGATTCAATATTGTGATTACTCCTTTGACAACCACAAAGTAGGATTTAAAACGATGCGCTTCACACTAAACCAAAAACGCACTCATTGCTTTTCTTTTGGTGTCATGGTGAGTGTTTTTTCGATGATACCCATCGTTAACTTTTTAGTGATGCCAGTTGCAATATGCGGTGCAACATCCATGTGGGTCAACGAATTAAAACATCAAGTGCCATCAAAATAGTCGTGCTAGACCTATTAACTGTGGTCTAGCTTTCCCTTTCGTCCATGCTAAAGTCTTGAATAAATGCCATAATATTGTCTTCTGGCAATGCTGGACTAAACAAGAAACCTTGCATAATGTGGCAGTTATTGTTACTTAGAAACTTTGATTGGGCTTGATTTTCAACGCCCTCTGCCACCGCCACAATATCTAAGGTTTCGGCCAACTGGATAATTGCCTTAACGATCACTTTATCATGAGGATTGTTGTCTAGATTTCTAACAAATGATCCGTCAATCTTCAGTGTATCGACCGGTAACTGCTGCAAATAACGCAAAGAAGAGTAGCCGGTCCCAAAGTCATCTAAGGTGATGCTAAAACCGGCTAATCTGATTCGCTTCAATCCCTCTATTAACTCTGCTCCGCTCTCTTGCAACGTGCTTTCAGTCACCTCTATCCGAATGTGCTCGGCTGACAAGTCATGTATTTTCATTAGCTCATCGATAAGATCAAACGTGTTTTGTTGATAAAACTGCTTGCTGGCGATATTAATTGAAAGCGGAATAATATGTTGTGAGCTTTGCCCCCAGCGCTTAACGGCACTGAACGCTTTACTCAACACTTGTTCAAAAATTTGATGGAGTAAGCCCGTTCTCATCGCGATTGGCAGAAATTCCAGTGGGCCAATTACTCCCCTTTCGTGATGATGCCACCTAGCAAGACACTCTATGCCTACAATCTTATTTAGCCGCTTATCAATGACTGGCTGAAAATATGGTACAAACTGACTTTGCGCCAATCCCACTGAAAGCTGCTGTTCTATCAGCCTAATATCTTGTAGTTCTTGATTCAATGCATCACTAAAATAGCAGTAGTTATTGCCGCCTTGATGTTTAGCGCGATACATGGCCGCATCAGCTTGTTGAAGCAATTGCTCTGCTGTTTTGCCGTTGTCTGGATAGACACTGATACCAACACTGCATCCGACCCCAATGACATTGGCACCACTTTTAACTGGCTTACAAATTTCTCGGATTAATTTTTCAGTTACTTTTGCAACCGTTTCAGAGTCTTTGACATTATTCATGATGACCGCGAATTCATCGCCCCCCAGCCTAGCCACCAAATCACTTTTTCGAAGGTTTTTTTGTAATCTATCTGCAACAGTACAAATGAGAGCATCACCAACATCATGACCCAAACTATCATTCACCTGTTTAAATTTATCTAAATCGATGAACAAGGTAGCGAAGCGCAGTTCTAATCGTTGGGATTGACTGATTTCATGATCAAACAGCTGCAAAAATAACGAACGGTTAGCAAGTCCTGTCAAACTGTCTCGATACGCTAATTTCGTTAAGCTTTCAGTTTTGAGAGATTGCTCATGACTAGGATCCAACCTGATAAGAATAGCGTCAGGTAAATCGGCAATCTGCATTGGGATCATCGTTATCCCGCAAAGCTGCGTGTAGTGATGTTTCACGTTAACCCCGACCGCGCCATTCCAACGAGCTAGCACAGCAAGCTTGAGAACATCAGACCATGTTAAATCGTCATCTCTATGTAACATCAAGGTCTCATTGAGGCTACTTTGTTGCAACATAGGGTCAGATTGCTCAACCAGAGCAACGAAACTCTCATTGCAGAACTTGAAATGTCCCTGCGAATCTACAATCGCAATCGGATCAGGGAGAAGTTGGTAGGCGCCAGTATGCGCTGAAAGTGATAATTTGTCTGACATTGAGCGTCTTCTTTTAGTTAAACGGATCGATAAAAACTACTCAAATCAGTTTATTTATTATTTTTAAGGCGCGTTAAATAGCTTCCTTTCACTCTAGGCCTGATATCAAAAGCTACGCGCTTTTGTGTATTGTAAGCAAAATTTGCTGATTGCCAAGAGCTAGATGAATTGTCTTTAAATATTTAACTGGATGTTTGTTGATACTGGTAATATTTGTTCCACCAATATTGTGCTTGTTGCTGATCGTTTTGAGATTCAAACCACTGTGCCAAATTGACAAAAACAGGAGTTAGCAATTTAGTTTCATCCAAAACTTGTTTCCAGATATGCAAATAGGCATCTGGGATCTCACCGGCATCATGATATTCCATAAAAGTCATCTGTGTTACGGGTTTAAAGGCGATTCGGGAGGTTAATTGGCAAGTTCTCGCTTTAGTCAATGTCACTGGCGACACAAGACTGGGGAACGGGTTTTCAATAATTTCAGCTTGGTTATTAGCAAAAACCAAATTAGGCGCTTTGTCACGATGACAAAAGTTTTCAGCTAACTCAGAAGGTAACGGATATTCATCGACGAATCCGGCAAAATGGGCAAATTCATGTAAAAATACAAGGTAATCATCATGTTTGTCTAAGTACATAATCCCATTGTGTACATTGGCAACGCCATTTTGAGCAATAACCACAGCGTGAGTAAACGATATTTTGTCAGCCACATCAAAGATAGCCGCCATATCACAACTCAGCCTTTGGCTAGACTCATTTGAGCAATTTAAACGCTGTGGAGCAATCCAAATTGGCGCGTTGAAACACACAGAATGATCTTCAAAGCGTTTATCTTGACGATACTGTTGTGACAGTTGTTTGGCTTTATCTAAACTATTTAAACTATCACTAATAAATTGAACTGCAATATTGCAATCTTGCTCAGCTGCAAGATGATTAGTGGACCCGTTGCCGAGTCGATGAGCCTCGATATTCTGGAGAAGGCTTTGCACTGTTTTGGTTTGATGAAAATGACTTTGGCGCAGCATATCGATAGCATGAGAAGGGCTTTTCTCACGCCATACACCTTTGGCATACTCGATTAAGAAACTGACTTCCAACTTCGCTAACTGAGGTAACCAGGTTGTCTTTAGTAGCGTATCCCCATCAAGCTTTTGAAGCTCTCTCAATGCTTCCAGCGCTTGCTTGTTGCCCTGTTCAGCAGATTCAATTAGCCAACGTATTCGCGTATCCGGACGCTTACTCATTAAGGCCAACTGAAATTGACTTGCGCCGTGTCCATTTCTGGCGTTATCGGTTAGCAACTCAATTTTCAAATGCGTGGCGTCAGCCGCCATGGCTAAATCAAATATTTCATCGATTGTGCTCAAAGATGCAGCTTTTATAATCCAATATTTATCTTGCTGGGCAATCACTGTGTCCAAAAACAACCCGTAAGCCCGCTGTTTGTCTTGCTTTGTCGCCAGGTAAAGTGCGGATAATGATTGCCTAGTGTTGCCCACATTAGTAAGAAGTTGTTGAGGATAGGTGCAGGCCGCACCGCCGATCATGATGGAGAGCAGTATTACGGTGATAAATTTCATTGATGCTTATCGCTCACTCGACCATACCGCCTGTAAGTCATGCTTACGATTTATCGTCAACACGCTGTCGCAGAGTATCAATTTCAATTCTCGAATACCTATGTTCGACATACTCATAGATATTAGTACTTAACACCATTTTAAAATAGTTCAGGGCTAACCCTTTTTCTCCACGTGCGCTGTAATGCTTGCCCATATAAAAATAGACTTCACACATACGTTGATTCAGTTCTACGGTATTTTTAACGCCAGTCACAAATTGGTTTAGCAACTTTCCTCGCGTTATGTCCCCCAGATAAAAATCGACAATAATCGTTGCCCAACTTTGTTCGTCAAGCTGGCGTCTGTTGGTTTTCAATTGCGTAAATGCGTTGCTGGGATCAGTGGCCCGCTGTGCTAAAAACAACCACAAAGCTGCAAAGGGGTTTTGTTGATTTTGTTGATAGAAGGTGTCGAAATCCTCAGTTGCTAGGTCGTATCTTTTGCCATAATACAAAGCTATTCCGCGATTAAACTGGGCAAAGTCCATAGTTGGACTAATTTCCAAGGCGGAATCAAATGCTTCATAAGCTTGAATAAAATCCATCTGCTGAGTGTAGTGAATCCCCAAAGAGTTATACGCCCTGGCCATATCAGGTTTCAGTTCTTTTGCCCGACCATAATCATATTGCGCAAGCCCCGCTAAACCGACGTTGTCATAATGGCTACCACGCAAAAATAATAGCTCTGCACGTTCTTCATTGGTTAGCGAAGTTTGGGTTAAAATTTGGTTATATCTGGCGATTGCTAATTGCGAGCGAAAATTGATCGGTTGTGGTTCAGGGATCAGAATACTCTCGACTTTAGAGTTCATCGATGAACTAGGGTAGATAGTGCATCCTGTCAGCCCGAAGATAAGTATTAATAAAACAGAAAAAACGCCAATTTTCATAGTGATGATAATGTTCAACAGTGGTTGTTTGAAAGTAACAGAAAAAGGAGCGAAAACACTCATTGTCAGGGTCGCTTATTTAACCACAAAAGTAAAGAATTTGAAAAAACCTGAACATATAGTCTAGTTTCGCTTGTCAACACTCATAGTTTTATCGCACACTGTTCTTCTAAAAGGGTATTTTGGAAAAATTGTTGAAAAAAAGTAACCAAGATCTATTAACAGCTGCGGCCTGCGTGCAGAAAAAAGCGTATGCCCCCTACTCTTCATTTCAAGTCGGCGCAGCCTTATTAGCTGAAGATGGATGTATTTATTCTGGATGCAATGTCGAAAACGCAGCTTATCCCCTTGGCCAATGTGCAGAAGCAGGTGCTATCGCAGATATGGTCAAAGCAGGAAATCGCAAGATCAAAAAGATCATGATCATGAGTCCAACAGATGAAAGTTGTCCTCCTTGTGGTGGGTGCCGTCAAAAGATCCAAGAGTTTTCTGATCCAGATACTGAAATTTTAATGGCAGATCAGACTGGAAACGCCTCTTCTATCACCATGTCAGAACTACTACCATTTGCTTTTGAGCTAGACAAATAAAACACCGCCCTCTTCAAATCCAATATCCCCCCTAGTAATGTGCTTAAAACTAGACCTGTGAATTGCGACGAGATCCTTATGCCGTGCTAACCTTTTACTAAGAGCTATGGCAAGGACCCGCCTGTGATAACCACTCTGTATTCCAAACTGGCTTTTTTAGGTGCCAATAGCGCCAACAATGACAGCTTGCTTCAAATTAAGATCATGAATTGCATTACGATTATGATCATGGCGTTTATGTTGATGCAATTGCCACTTATTATGCTGTTCTGGGGAGCATCTGGATTTATTCACTTTGTCATCAATCTTCTATTTTTAGTGATTTTTGCGGCAATTCCTTTGTGCAATTATCGCGGACACTTCATCACAGCAAGAAGTATTCTAATGAGTGGGTATGTTATCTACATTGGTACTTCAAGCCTCATTTGGAGCATAAACCTGCACCTACACTACTTCTTTATTATTGCCATATTTGTAAGCCCATTTTTATACCGAAACTGGGAACGTCAACAAATATACACAAATCTGTTTTTGTATTTATTGTGCTTTTTGGTATTTCAGTGGTTTTGGCTTTCTAGCCTACACAGCACTTCTTCAAGCATGTTATTTTTACAAATGAGTAATAGTTTCCTACAAGTCGGTGCCGCAATTATTTCCAGCTTGCTGGTATTTATTAATAGTTCACAGACCATTAAAAGGCATAAGAAACAACACAAAAGTACCGAGCAACTTTTAAGACAAACACTGCCCGCTAAGCTAGTAAATCAACTGATCAATAAAAAACAACTCAGTGTTTTTGCACTACCAATTCATCAACACGTAGCAAGCGTGTTGTTTGCAGATATGCAAAATTACACCATGCTATGTCGGTCTCAAACAAATATGGAGTTAGTAGATCTACTGAACAGTTTTTATCAAAAAATGGATGACATTTGCAGTGTTTTTGCGTTGGAAAAAATAAAAACCAATGGCGACCAATACATGGCGACATGCGGCGTATTAGAAAGTACGCCACAATCTTCCTTACAATGTTGTCAAGCGGCGCAAGCGA
Organism: Aliiglaciecola sp.; assembly: GCA_028356795.1. GTDB lineage: Bacteria > Pseudomonadota > Gammaproteobacteria > Enterobacterales > Alteromonadaceae > Aliiglaciecola. The sequence continues at coordinate 14,687 of JAOMVH010000032.1, forward strand.
TGATTTCACTTGGCAAACAATTCTCATCAAGCAACAAGGTTGATATTCAGTTACGCATTGGCATTGCCACAGGAAAATTAGCCTCAGGTTTTGTTGGCAAACATACAACCCAGTTTGATGTCTGGGGTGAGGCGGTAAATTTAGCTGCCAGAATGGAGAGTAGCTCAAAGAGAAACCGAGTTCAGGTATGCGCTGACACCTATGCAAGCTGTTCTCGCGAAATTGAGTTTGAATCAAGAGGTGAGATAAATGTGAAGGGAATTGGTACACTCAATACATATTGGATAGCCTCACCCTAGTTGAGGCTGAATACGCAACAAACTGAGAACGCTCGTGACATACGTTTTACACTCCCTCAACAAATCAGACTTTTTAACCCAATACTGGCAGAAAAAACCGGTTGTAATCCGCAGCGGCTTTGACAACTTTGTCGACCCGATATGTGAAAATGAACTAGCCGGATTAGCTCAAGAAGAAGATATTGACTCAAGAATCATTAGTTGTGAAAACAAGCTTTGGACAATGACCCATGGGCCCATCAATGATTTTGAAACTGCCTGCAAAGGAGCTTGGAGTCTATTGGTGCAATCAGTTGATTGTTATAGCAAAAGTGCCAAAAGCCTACTAGATAGCTTCGATTTTATTCCACAATGGCGAACCGATGACTTGATGGTGAGCTATTCTGTTGCAAACGCAGGTGTCGGCCCCCATCTTGACCAATATGATGTATTCATTGTTCAGGGTAAAGGTTCAAGAAGATGGCAAGTTGGCGAGAAAAAGCAATATACAAGTCACTTTCCAACCGCCGGTCTCACGCAAATAGAGTCCTTTACACCTATCATTGATGAAGTTCTATTACCCGGTGATATTATATACATTCCACCCGGGTATCCTCACAACGGTATCGCACTCGAACCTTGCATGAACTACTCCGTTGGCTTTCGAGCACCGACCCAAGTTCAACTATTGAACGCATTTGCCGACTATGCCCAAGCAAATGAAATATTCAATCAACGCTATCAAGATCCTCAGCTTAGTTTGCGAACCAACACGTTTGAAATGAATAATAGTGAACAAAGCCGTTTCAAAGAAATGTTCCAACAAATGATCAATTCACCACACTTTGACGACTTTATTGGTGACTTTTTTACCGTTAATCCACAAGAAGACGAGTACGACACTGATCAATCTACACTTTTTTCGGAACAAGATGTTGCTCAACTACTTCTTGAAGAGGTAGCTTTCTATCCTCACTTGAGTCGTAAAATAATGCAAACCAAAATAAATATAAACAATGAAAATCATGTAGTTACATGGGTGAATCAGCAAAAAATTGAAACATTAAAAAATGAAACTAACTGGCTGAATTCAATGTTGCATGCAGACTATTTGGATAACCAACAGAAAATTTATCACGAAAATAGTTTATTTTTCATACAAATAGCGACTAAACTTATTAATTCAGGAGCTTGGTATCCTGAAAGCGAACACACATAGAGGAGATCCTTAGTGACGTTGATTGTAAAAGACGTCGACTGGGAAAATGCAAAACACAAACTTAGCAAAATTAGAGAGAAGGTATTTGTCTGCGAATGGCGCATTCCAAAAGAATGTGAATTTGACAAACAGGATAGCAAGGCGACACATATGCTTATACTGGACGATGAGCAACAGGCTATCGCGACTGGAAGATTAACCCCCAAGGGTGAAATTGGTCGCATTGCTGTCGTTCCAAAATATCGCGGACCAGAGGTTTATCAAACCCTCTTTGGCGCACTGATTTCCAAAGCTAACCATTTAGGGTTGGAAAAGGTGTTTGTACATTGTGAGTTGGAAGGTGTTGATTATTACCAAAAACAAGGATTTGAACCAGTCGGAACAGTATTTATGGATGCAGGCGTGCCCCGTCAAAAAATGGCATGCTCGACATCGTCGTTCACCCTTAACCGAGTTGAACTAACTCATTAAAACAGCACCCTAGGGTGCTGTTTTTTTATTTAAGCGTCTGCGGAATTGGAAGCCTCTTTCCACAAATCTTCACGATTGTATATATCGTACAAACCTTCAGCTCTAGAGATAAGCATCTCAATAAAGTCTGATTTTGTTTGATCCACGTTACCTTGCTTTTGCAAGTTTTCAGCCTGGAGCTGCCAATTGAACGAAAAGTGACGGATCGCCTCTCGAGCATTTTTTGCATTCTCGTAAGCCACAAAGTCACATGGCACATCACCACTGATCACCCAAAAGAACTTTTGTGCGGTTGATTTAAGCTTCCAAACCGCTACATATGGTGCTAAGTATCGACTTTCTTCAGTTACTACCGATTCAAAAACAACGCCGTTTTCTGCTAGATGTTTGTTGGCTCGTTGAAATTGCTCTCGTACCCATTCCGATAATTGCTCTTGGCTCATTTGTGGTGCTTGTTGTGTCATGTTTATTCTTTCCGGTTTAAAATTTCTTCTGGCTATATTAACGCGTTTAGCAGTGCTTGTACGGGATGTTTTGGCTTTGTTCCCTCAAATCGTGCCACTTGACTTCGACATGAATAGCCAGTGGCAAGAATATTGTCTACTGACAATTTATCAACAGCGGGTTGCCAGCTCAGTGCATAAATTCCTTTTGATTGTTGGTAATGGCTTTGCTCATGTCCAAAGGTTCCGGCCATCCCACAACATCCCACCGCAACGGGATTTAAGGTTAAACCAAACTGCGCAAAAATAGTCTGCCATTGGCTGTCATTAGCAGGCACGGCGGTCTTCTCAGTACAGTGTGATAACAACGAATAGGCCTCTGACTTTAATGGCAACTGACTTTCAATGGCTTGAGTTAAACACGGTTTAGTTTGTTTAATTAACCATTCGTTGACCAAGTTAACTTCAAAATCTCCCCGTCGATTACCCAGCGCTTTGTTGTATTCATCTCGGTAACACAAGACCAGTGAACCATCGATGCCAATCATTGGGATATTTAGCTGACTAACTTCATTTAAAAATTCGGCGGTACTTTTCGCCGTTTTTGCAAAGCGAGACAAAAAACCTTTGACGTGTTGTGGCTTACCATTTGGTTTGAATGGCAGTACAACTGGGTAGTAATCGAGCTTTTGCAGTAATGTGACTAAATCGGCAACCACTTCGGCTTCATAAAAACTGGTAAATGGATCTTGTACAATCAGCACAGTGCGCTGCTTCTGTTGTTCGCTTAAAGCTTGCAGCTTTGTTAACGAATACTCTTCAACATTTTTTTCATCCAAACGTTGACTAAGAGGGGGTTCAGATAAAAGCGGAGCATCAACATAACCAACCGTTTTCTTAATCAGAGCTTGAAGCCAGCTCTGACGTTGAAAAAAGTTTACCATCCCCGGCATTTTTGACAGCACTGGTGCCATGTTTTCGATATTGGCCACTAGATAGTCTTTGCTCGGTCTCAAGTAACGTTGATAATAAATTGACAAGAAGCGTGCACGAAAGCTCGGTACATCAACGTTAACAGGACATTGGTTGGCACAAGCCTTACAGGCTAAACAGCCCTCCATAACTTCCAGGACTTCATGGGAAAAGTCGCCTTCATTCGATTTGTGCCGAGAATTTTGAAAACGCTCGAACCAAGATGCTGAATCATTATTTTTTTCTAGCTGTACCACATCAATATTGCTTTGACTAAGCAGTCTGAGCCATTCTCGCACCATGCCTGCCCGCCCCTTAGGACTATGTCTTCGATCACGTGTAATTTTACTCGAAGGGCACATCGGCGACGATGTATCGTAGTTGTAGCACAACCCATTACCATTGCAGCTCATTGCCGGTTCAAATGAGTCTCTCACTGCGATAGGTATTTGTGCGTCTAAGTCTCCTCGTTTTAAATCAGACACTTTGACTAATTGTTCGGTTGACTCTAGCGGCGTACAAATTTTGCCAGGATTCATTTTATTCAGAGGATCAAACGCAGTTTTTATTTTTCTTAGCTCTGTAAACAACTCTTCGCCAAAAAATGCAGGTCCATATTCACTTCGATAACCTTTGCCGTGCTCTCCCCACATTAAGCCGCCGTATTTAGCAACCAAGGCGACCACTTCATCTGATATCTGTAGCATCATCTGTTGTTGTTCAGGATCGCACATATCAAGTGCTGGACGCACATGCAAAACCCCGGCATCAACATGGCCAAACATGCCATATTTTAGGTCTTTCGCATCAAGTAACGCCCTAAATTCCATAATGAAATCTGCCAGATTTTCAGGCGGTACAGCGGTATCTTCAGCAAAAGCAATCGGTTTCGCCCACCCTTTGGCTTTGCCCAACAAGCCTACCGCTTTTTTACGCATCCCATAGATACGACTGATATCCTGGGTATCATATGTCAGCTGAAACCCTATCACTCCGTGTTGATGAGTCGAAGCCGCCTGTTCAAGGGATTCACTTAATTCCGCTATTTTCTGTTCGATGGCAGCTTTATCATTGCTATTGTATTCCACCATATTTAGTCCCAACACTTCTTTGCCGGGAACTTCATGAATTAAGTCTTTGACTGAGTGCCAAACAATATCTTGCTTAGCTAAATTTAAAACTTTGCTATCCACCGTCTCGACAGAGGTTGCATTAGCAGCAACCATATGAGGTGCATGTCGCAGAGCAGATTCGAACGAGTCATATTTAATGTTGACTAGTGCTTTAAATCTAGCAATTTGTGTAATATTTAGCTTAGCTTCGGCTACAAACGCCAATGAGCCTTCTGAGCCGGTAATAATGCGGCTTACATCGATTGACTTAAGATCTTCCGCTACCGTATGCTCCAAATCGTAGCCAGTCAGGAATCTATTTAAACGTGGAAACTTGGCGATTATTTGCTGCCGTTTATCAACACAAGTGTCGATTAGCTGTTTTGCGATAACACCAATGCGATCAGATTGGGTGGCCAACTGCTCATACCGACCAATATCATCGGATTGACTTTCTAATAAAGTTCCATCAGCAAGTACTGACGTTAAACCAAGTACATGGTCGCTGGTTTTACCATAAACTAATGATCCCTGCCCAGATGCGTCCGTGTTAATCATTCCGCCGATGGTGGCGCGATTACTGGTCGACAAATCAGGGGCAAAGAAAAAACCCAGTGGACGAAGGGCATCATTTAACTGATCTTTGACGACACCAGCCTGAACCTTTACCCAAGCTTGTTCAGCATTGATTTCTATAATTTGATTCATGTGTCGTGATACATCGACCACAATACCACTGGTCAGAGATTGACCATTGGTCCCTGTGCCTCCACCTCGTGCACTAAATTTCACCTGCTCGAATTCATTGGCAATAGTGCCAATTAGCTGTAAATCCTCTGTACTACGGGGAAAAACCACTGCTTGAGGAAGTTTTTGGTATATTGAATTATCAGTGGCGACCGCCAAACGACTTGAATAACTCAGCTCTATTTCGCCAGTAAAACCAGCCTCTTCTATGCGACTAAGATAAGATTGATAATGAGCTTCTAAAACAGATTGCGGGTCGAGTTTGGGTAACATGTCACTACTTTACAAATTGAGAGGGTGCAAATTATACCGGAAAGAGTGAATTAAAAGTAAAGCCGATTCAATATATTTCATATTCCAACAGTATAAAAACACCCAGTAACTGCAGAGCTGAATAGTAATGAACCCCCAATCACGGATAAAAATGTCGACAGTTATAGATTTTTTAAATTATTTCAGAAACATACAGGTTAAGACTAGCTTTTTATCTGTTTTTAGTAGGTAAGTGCTTAACCGGGATTGGGGTTAACTATAAAATACCTAGTTCAATGCACTTAGCCAATCAGGCATAATCTTTTGATAATACTTCATGGCTTCTTCAACGATTTGATTTCTAGAATGATAATCGATCATATTGTCGGGTAACCAAGGATCGTTTGCTAGATATTCAACAATTAGTCGTCCTACAGCAAAACTCCTGACAAGGATATCTTGGCTGTCAAGTTCATCCAATAACTTCTGTTCTTGCTTGATAAATGCCAAATTATGTTGATAGCACAGATTCATCTCATCTGTTTTCCACAATTGTGCAAATTCGGTTTGCCAATTTGCAGATAGGCCATGCATTGTCGTGGTTAACAAATGCTCAGTGCCTGTTACCAAACCAAAATGAAATGTTACTTCTGAGTTTAAATCTGTAAGATTGTTAGGCCTTATCCAGCCCAAAGAAGGTATAAATTTTAGTCCCAACAAATCCGCTTTGCGCTGCAAACGGCGCATGATGGTTGGCTTAAACTTTTGGTGCCCTAGATTCACCAAAAACCAATCGTTTTTCCATGGCCCGCAGCGTTGTGTCAAATCTAGCCAAAATCGTGGAAGAATAAATGGCTGCTTACTACTGGTAAGAGAGTAGCTAGCATTTTCTCTTATCAGCTTACCTTGTTTGGTTTGACGAGACAGCGACATACGAACAGACGCTTCAGTAATTTCTAAACGGTCAGCAACTCCCAACAGCTGCTTAGCACTCAAGCTTGTCAGGCTATCAATTTGAAAGCCCTTTGTTGCACTTAGCAACTCCAAAATTTTCTTGTCTGCGCTATCTTCTTTGAGCTTTTGCTGCGCCATTTCATAGGTAATCAACATAACAGATATATCTTGTTTCATTTATTTATTGTTATAAACTGAAAGCAACTACGTAAGACTTTCAGTTGTGAGAAATATTTTGCTCAAACTTTCTGATTATATTACATCTGAAGAGCTAAAATCCCCCGTGTCAGACCTCAGATTTGATGGGATGGTATCGTGTTTTCATTAACTATGCATTGATTTACTTAGCTTTTTCAATGGTTTTGTTGTATCCGACACCACTTATGTATGGGTTCAGTTGTTTCATCATCGCTGGGCGGATATTGGGCATCGGAATATTAAATCACGATGCGGGCCATCTTACGTTATTCAAAACCAAAAAATTAAACCCCATTGTTGGACGTTGGTTACTCGGTGGATTTGTACTTGTCGATTACGACGCTTTTCGAGAAGGTCATCTTCGGCACCATCAATATGCAGGAACAGTGGAAGATCCAGATGCCATATTCGTACAAAACTACCCCGCTACTCCGGTTAGTATGCTTAGAAAGTTTGGTAGGGATATTTCTGGTATCAATGGCTTCAAAGAAATCATTTACCAACTGAAGGTTTCCACATGGTTCAAACGTGTTCCTACTATCGCTATCCACACTTTGGTCATCGCCAGTTTAATCCCATTTGAAGGAGTTTGGGTCTATAGCGCATATTGGGTGGCATTCATCTTTATTTATCCTCTTTTTATCAGGATCAGAATAATGGGTGAACATGGTGGTGTAACAAAAAACGTGAGTCATGACCCAAGAGAAAATACAGCAACAACCTATGCATCTGCGATGGAACGACTATTTGTTGCACCAAATCATGTCAACTTCCACCTTGAGCATCATATTCATCAAAACATACCTGCGCAAAACTTAAAAAAAGCACACAAGCTATTCAAACAAAGAGGGCTGTATGAAGGTTTTCACTGTATTGCTCCGAACTATTGGCAGGTGATAAAGCGCTGTATCAATGCCAAAACAGGAAAATCGAACAGCAAACAACATGCGTCTTCCTCAGCCAATAATTTAAGTTAACTCCAACTCGGAATAGAAAATATCGAAAATATTAAAATTAACTTATATTATTCAATGAGTTAACCCCAGCTTCCTAGGTAGTTGCTTAACAATTTTG
>JAOMVH010000033.1 GCA_028356795.1 Aliiglaciecola sp.
TTCAAACAAGGAATCGTTTGGCAGTTGCTAAACGAAGAGGTCAAAGCCTTTCCCGAACTGCAGTTTCTTAATCAAGCATATGAGCATGCACGAGACGACGACTCTTGGTCGAAGGTTTGGAAACAAGACGATGATTTGTTCCTTGAAAGCCGCTGGACGACGATTAACTATATATTGCTCAATGCCGAGGCACTATATCGGTTTAAGTGGGAATCGTGCTCAAGTGCAGAAAAGTTAGCCTTGTTAAACTTGGCAAAATCTCAAAAATTGAACCCTGCCAATACCCAGATGATTGAACACCTGGCATTAAATGGTTTAATTACCGTGCGCAAAGGCAGTTTAGATCTAGTTAACAGAAGTTTTGCACACTTCGTATTGCATGCTGAAACCGCAGATATGTTAAATCAACTGGTTGCTCATGGCGAAGCTGGAATTTGGAAAAACTATAAATTGCCTTTAGGGATCATGATACTGCTAATTATTGGCGGCATTGCCCTTACATCAGGAGAATCTATTTATATCATCGCTGCATCAATGGCTGGTGTATTGGGCACTATCGCCAGTGTCACCAATAGTGCAAACCTGCTACGAGGACAAATCAAAGAGTAGCCAGCCTTGTTGACTACAACAGACGTTGATACAGGGCACTGCTGCGTTTACAGACTCGATTTAGACACTGATTCAGGGATGTTTCATCAGCATAAAGATCAAATGTCGAGCGTGCTCTCGTTAATCCGGTATACAATAATTCTCTGCTTATTAACGTACTACCAAGTGGTGAATTGTCCTGGGGCAAACACAAACTAACGTGGTCAAACTCAGATCCTTGGCTTTTGTGAATAGTCATTGCGTAGACAGTTGTATACTCGGGTAATCTTGTTATCAATATTCCTTTTAATTGGTTATCAGCCATTTTAAACCAAGCCTTCGTTAGTTCCGGCGCATCGGGATCAGGCATGATAATGCCAATATCACCATTGAATAAACCCAGGCTATGATCGTTTTTGGATAACATAATAGGACGCCCTGAATAAGCCGATGACTCAAGATTTATCAACTCTCGTTTAACCAATTCTTTTTCAACAAGCATATTTAGTGACAAAGTCCCCCACGGCCCTGTTTTAAACGCACATAAAATTTGCTGTCGACTAAGTTGCTTGAAAGCCTCTTTAATATTGCCTGCTTGAACCGCTTTAAAATAGGTTGATAGGCCAGTGACATAGGTTTCGGCGAGATCTTTTCCAGTCTGATTTTGAAACCAATCAACTGAGCCCTGTGGTTTGTCAGTGTGCAAGGTTTGAGCGCCACGATTAAAGACATCATGAGCACCATTCACATCGCCTTGAATAACGGCATTGGCCAATTGCCCTATGCCACCGGAGACAGAAAACCGATAACTTTTAACAAGCTGCACCAATGAATTACTAATGTGCTGCGGGGGTACAGTATGATTAGAAGCGACTTTATAGCCACTCATTTTTTCGACAGAATCAACCAATGTATCACTGTAATCACATGACAGCTTGCCTTTTTTAGCTGCGTAATAAATGTCTGATAAAACACTACCGGTTTCAACTGATGAAAGTTGATTATGATCTCCCAACAACACGATTCGTGCGTGTCTAGGTACGGCACTAATGGTTTTGTACATAAGTGGTAAATCAACCATTGATGCTTCATCGATAATGAGTACATCTAGATGCAGTTGGTTATCTTTGTGATGCTTAAAGTCAATACGATTAGGTAGACTGCCTAATAGCCGATGAATTGTTGTACATTGAAGCTCTAAACCTGCTTGATATTGGGCAGGAAGTTGTTGTTTTGCCGCCAAAATTGACTCGGTTAATCGAGCTGCAGCTTTACCCGTGGGCGCAACAAGCTTAATTGTTAATTTTTGACCGCTATCGGAGGCAACACCATTGAGCACGGCTAAGAGTTTAGCGACGGTTGTTGTTTTGCCGGTACCCGGCCCACCAGTAATCAATGAAAATTGCCCCATGGCCGCAATGCAAACCGCCACACACTGCCAATCTATGGAACCCGAGGGTTGGTTTGACAAATCAAACAACCCGCCAATCAACGGCTTAAAAGAACTAACATCTTGGTTGTTTGTTATTTGCAATCGCGCAGTGATTTCTTTGGCCAATTCACTTTCGTAATAATAATACCGCTGTAAATACAGGCTATTTTTATCGAGCACCAAGGGCGTGGGAGTGGCTGAGGGTGTACAAAAACAGCTAGCTTGGGTGACTTTTTCAAGCATGTCATCGACACCAGAAAACCCCAGTGTATGTATCAGTTTTGCTGACATTTCAGCTAACTCCACACAGGTGTCTTGTTGGTTTAATCGATAACTTACCCAACCGGCAAGCAACGACAAAGAAGCTTTATGGCAAGGCTCTTGTTGAAAGACAAACTGCATAAACGCTTTATCAATAGATGAAAAGCCAAATAAATCCGCTATTTCCATGGTCGCTGATGGCATACCCTGTGAGTGTTCAACTACCATAATGCCAGTTGCTCCCCAGTTCCCTCATCTATTTGACAGGCTATTGTATCCTTACCTGAAAACAATTCGTCCAGCTTTAAAATGACTGATTTATGCGGTTTAAAGAAGTACACACCACTATTGCACTGTGACGAAGCTGACATCCCCCTTAGGAACCAATAATAGGCTCCCCCGACATGCTTATCATAATCATAGTCTTTTAACCTTATGCTCAAAAAGCGGTGCAGTGCCAGAACATATAATAATGATTGAAGGTGATAGTCGTGGTCTTGCATGGCCATTTCCATCGCCTGTTGATCATAAGATTCGAAGCTGTCGCCCAAATGATTTGATTTGTAATCGGCTACAAAGAACTGTCCATTCACGCAGAACGTCAAATCGATATAGCCTTTTAACATGCCATGCAGTTGTTGGAAGTCATATCGTCGTTTGATGGTTTTAAATGTGGTGTTAATTATTTTATTAAATTCACTTTCAGACACATGGGTTAACGGCAGATGAAATTCCATCTCTGGACATATAGACGATTGGCCAAGCTCATGTAAACGAAATTCAGTCAGGCTTGCTTGCTCAGTTGGAGGCAGTGCAATCGGCGTAGCCAGTACATCACAGAGCCAGGAATTAATGGTATCAAACCATAAATCATCGATGCCATACCAACTTCCCTGCTGCTCTATCATTGGGACTAGCTGATCGCTCGATTGGAAGTCGATGTTTTCTAACACTCCATGTAAAAATGAGCCAGCTTGTGCCCCTCTCACGAAGCTGAAGCGATTTAGAAGCAAGGGTTTCGTATTAGCTAAATCCCTTGATTCATCGAGAGTGCGCTTGTCAACTACCGGTAACTCATCGTTTTGCCGCTGGCCATGTTCTACCTCAAATTGATTTCTGGCGATGGCTGAATAACTGGTGATCCGCCAACTTCGATCAATCTGTGTATCAAGTGTTTGATAACTGAATCTCTGGTTGAGCGGCTTTTGAGTATTAACATACTCAGACACTCCTTCCTCGTTAGTACTGGTAGACACAGTGATACCAGAGCAGGTATTTGCCATCTGTTGTAAGCTGTCATTCAACCTCTCGGTTGATGGCTCGTCGTCATTTCGAAGCAACAAGGCCCCAAGTGCTGAGCGCTTCAGTGCCGACTGGTTTTTACGTTTGGCCACGGGTGGGTTCCAACAGCCTACGAAGCAGTAATATATAGCCCGCGTAATAGCGACATAAAATAGACGGATGTCCTCGGCTAACCGCTCATAATCTGCCCGTTCCTGGCTAGCAGAAGCGTATTCAAAATCAACATAAAGGGTATTATCCTCGGAGTGATAAATAGCAGAGTCCGTTTCTCTATAAGCACAGGCAAACGGAATAAACACCACTGGAAACTCTAATCCTTTGGATGCGTGCATAGTAACAATTTGAACCAAGTCGCTGTCGGTTTCTAATCGAAGTTGTTGCCCTTCGTTATTGTGATCAGGATCACTGATGTGTTGCCAGAACCAATAGCATAATTGAGATTCTCCTGGCGTTTCATTTGCCTGATGCTGGAGTATCTCGATTAAATGGCGAAGATCAGTCAACTTCCTTAATCCATCGGTTTTATCCAACAGCAGTGAGCTAAAAACATCAAAGTGCTGCATCACCTGATTTAACGCCGTCATCACGCCGTGTTTCTGCCAACTTGTTCGCCACAAAACAAATTGTTCAACCAATTGTTGCCATGCGAGTTCATCATTAAATAATGTATCTAGCTGCCGACCATCAAAGCACAGTACCGAGCTAAGTATTGCCGCTCTAACTTGAACATCATCCGTGGGGTTAGAGAGAGCCAAAAGTATGCGATACAAGTCCACTGCTGTATTGCTGCCAAATACACTTTGACGGGCCAAGAAAACACTATCAACGTTAGCTTGTGCAAGGGTTTGTTTCATTAACTGAGCTTCGTTTCTATCTCTGACCAGAATACACACATCTCCAGATGTTACCGGTACGGTGTCGCAGGCTTTGTCCGCAGCATCTTTATTAGCAGTGACAACGACGCCATCTTGCAACATATCGACAATGACATTACTAGCACGTACCGCCAGTATCGCCTTTGCATCATTGTTAGATAATATATCTTGCTCACCTTTAGCAATACAAAAATCGAGGCAGGACTGTGGCCTTGCAGCTAATTCTATCGTTGCATCAGGGCGAGCCGGAGCAACACCATGAAAGGGAATATCATCGTTTAATAAGAACCCTTGCTCACTATTTTGGAAGATATGATTAACACATTGCACCAATGATGCTTGTGTTCGCCAGTTTTTCGCCAAGGTAAAATGGCGTTGTGCCTCTATCAAACGTTTAGCGTGAATGTAGGTGTAAATATCGGCACCTCGAAACCCATAAATAGCTTGCTTAGGATCGCCTATCATCACCATACAATGAGAGATACCTGCAGAGTTTGTACTAATACCATTTGTCAGCGGGTAAATCTGACTAAATACATCGAACTGGATTTCATCGGTATCTTGAAATTCATCGATCATTGCTACTGGATATTGATGGCGGATCAGTTGTCCCAGCGTATTATTTGGCGATATCAATGCAGCATGCAAACGGCTCAACAAATCATCTGGCGACAACTGCCTGGTCTGGCGTTTAAAATCATCCAAATTTTTCCGTACATTTAGCAGCGCATCGTTTAATAGTGCTGACTGAACGGAGTTTTGTAACCGCACAGTTTGGCTTTGTAGATCTTCAAACAATGAAAAATCTAAATGCGACAAATCTGCACTGGTTTTAGCGCGCGCTTTTTCAACTTTTTCCGGAAAGAAATCTGCCCATCCATTGTCAAATGGACAAATAGAATCATCACTTTGGCAGAACTTAGTCATCCTTTGATACAAAGGTGGTTTGCCTAGTTTGGTGTTCTTTTTGAGCTTAGCCTGTTGTAATTGCTCAGCAATATTGCCATTTAACCACCATTTTTTAAGTCGTTGAGTGGACTCTTTCAATCGTTCTAAGTCTTTGTTTGCCTGCGTCCAGTCTGTCACCTTTAAAGGTGTTACGTTGCGATTGATAAGATTTGACAGTTGTTTTTCGAGCGCTTGAGGAGATGCCCAAAGAGTCGTCACTTGAATCAACATATCAGCAGACAAGGTGACAACAAAACGGCGCCAGTAATCTTGGGTAGCTTGTTTGAACCAAGCAGACTGATCAAGCTCTAACGTTTCATCAAACACACTACCACTTTCAAAGGCATGTTCACTTAACATCTTCTGACAAAAACTATGGATGGTATAAATAGATGCTTCATCCATCTGTTTAGCCGCTAATGATAAGGTCTCGCATGCCCACTCCAGCTTATCTGTATCATCGATTAGCTGCTGTATAAAAGCATCATCACTACTTCCCCGATAAAAGTCTAAATAGGCAGATTGAATGCGATCGCGAATCCGTTCTCTTAGCTCAGCCGTTGCCGCGTTGGTAAAGGTTACCACCAGTATTTTATCGACAGTCAAAGGCTGGGTTTGGGTAGCATTGCTGTTCAAATGGCTTGGCGGTTGGTGTCCCAATAAAACTCGCAGGTATAAATTTACGATCGTATAAGTCTTACCGGTGCCGGCACTTGCCTCAATCAGTGAAGCGCCATACAGGGGAAATGAGTAGCTATCTAATTCATTCATTATTTAGTGACTTCAAATTGATCAATGGGTGCAAGAATTCGTTCTGACAAGCTCACAAATTCGGAAAAATGAACAGATAGGTCTGGGCACACACGCTGAAAGTTGAGCTCCTGCCCCTCGCCTGCTAAAAAAGCACTGCCGTTAAACTTGTCCAAGGTTTTTTTGGTGTTGCGATACTTCATCCAAGTTGTGGCGGTTTCAGGGAAAAACTTTAATGGTGATTGACCACCCTGATGATACAAATCGACCAAGTCCTCTAGCAAGGTTTTAGCCTGTTCTTGCGGTACTCGGGCCAAAACAAAACAGCCATCACTGCCATAAAAATGGGCTTCTTTGAGCGAACAAGCAATATTGCCCGATTGGGCGCAACAGGCAAGCCAATTAATCCAAAAGGTGACTCTGTCTTTTCCTCTTATTTTGCCAGATCGATACATGATCAACGTATCGTCATAAATCTGTTTAATCCAACCTTGTAGCGTTATTTCATCGGACAACAGTGGTATGTCGATTTCAATGGTTTTTTGACATTTTGAAGATAAGGTTGTCGCCAATAACTGCATAAAATCGCGTTTATCATCTAACGCTCTTTGAAGTTGATGCTCGCCAATTAGACCAGTGGCTAAACGTCCCTCTCCACGGTACTGCTTAAGCAGCTTGGCATGCACAATGTCGGGCGAATCCCCAGCATTGATCCCATGCTCAACACCTTGCTCGATCATTTGATATTTATCTAATGGCGACAGCAAAAAAGGCTCCTCGTCATCAATTTCCTGGGCGTAAACATCAAGTGTCGCCCCCCATCGCTGTTTAAAAAACATTTTGACTGGATGTTGATAAAAACGAACAAGTTGCGAAAGCTCAAGTTTTGTTTCTTGCGCCATCAAGGTTTCTAAATTACCAGACAAAAAGGGCGTCAACTCAGAGGAAACTTGGGTATTGGTCAATACCCGGCACCAACGCTGTTGGAAACTCGTCGTAACAGGCGCGCTATCTAAGAAATATCGTTCGTCAAAAGGCTGCAAACCGTGTTCAGTTTTTAACAACCCCATCAAATTATTAATGGTTATTTGTGCTGACTTTTGTGCATCATCTTCAAGGCAAAAAACATGAGCGCAATAATCTAGCAACTCACTGATCAAAATAGATGGATTTCGAACACTATTATCACGGGCACTGATCCCCTGATAGCTAATATATAGCTGCTCTCTAGCAGAAAGTATCGCTTCTAAAAACAAGTATCTGTCATCCAACCGTCGAGAGCGATCGCCCTTTCTAATATTGGCATGGCGCATTAAGTCAAAACCAATAGGCACCGTTTGACGAGGATAAGCCGTATCATCCATACCTAATAAACAAACATATTTAAAAGGAATACTCCGCATTGGCATCAAGGTACAAAAATTCACTGCCCCCGCCAGAAAGCGTTGACCAACCCCTTTATCCTTCAGGTTTTGATTAAGTTCAGCGACAAATATGTCATGTTTAATCTCTTTGGGGTATTGCTGATAATGCAGCAATGCCAAATCAACAGCTTGACGCAGCTGATTCAAATAGGGCTGTTCTTGTTCACAAACCTCATAACATTCATCAATCAAAGACAAACATTGAGTCACTTTTGTTTGGAGACTTGCACTTTGCAAACAAAAACCTAGCAGCTTTTTAAGCTGCAGCGCGAACTGGTACAACTTACCTAGAGCCGCGGCTCTTTGGCCTTCAATATCATGATAGGGCGCAATCACTTGATGCTGCTCACCTGGAGCAGTATAAAAAAAGTGATGACCCGTCATTGAATAACCCACAAGCAATCGCTGCAGACCAAATATCAAGGTATTTTGGACATCATCTGGTACCTGCCAACGGGTTTTATCATCGCCATCCCAGCCCCAGCGGAAACCACTGTCAGACAGCCAAAAACGTATATCTTGATATTCATCATGGCTGAGTTCGAATCGGCGTTGGATAGCAGGGATCTCCAAAAGGCTCAGCACATCAGATAAGTCAATTCGGCTTTGGTGCAAATTGAGTAACTGTAAAAAGCTGTCAATCAAGGCAGATTCTTGAACAAGGTTCTGGTCTGAAATACCAAAAGGAATAAAGTGATGGCTATCTACACTGCCAAACACGCCCTCAATATAAGGTGCATAGCTAGCCACATCAGGCATCATCACTACAATATCGGAAGGGACTAGATTTGGATTGGTTGAAAATTGTGATAATAGATGATCGTGCAATACTTCTAACTCTCGAACCTTAGAGTGGCAAAGGTGTACCTGTAATGAAGAATCAGTTGATGACACTGGTATTTTTGGATAGATATCACCATTGCCCAGCAATTCATCAGCGCTAAGACGCTCGTGAGCCTGACGCATTGATAAATCAAATATCTCAGTTTGGATCCACTCCAACAAATTGCTCGTTTCAGGCTCTCTAAATTCATCCATTTGCTGTGCATCGCTGGCAATTAGCATATCTAGATAATCACGCCCAGGCTTTCCCCAACTTGCCAGCAGTGGATTACCAATATCAAAATAGTCCGCAGGGCTATCTGATGCACACTGGTGCTGTATTTTTAATCGGCTGGCCTGTTTTTGGTCTATGATGTCTCCCCAGTAGTGATAACTTGGGTTACACCAAAAAATATACACGTCTCGATGTTGTGCGATAGCTTGGAAAACATCCAATTGTTGTTGTGGCAACGTCGATATCCCAAACACATAAAGGGGCTTTGTATCTTTTGGATTGGGATCTGCCGTGATTCGAGCCAATAACTGATCATGAAGGTTGGCTCTATGATAATTTGATTCACCTAGCCTAACGGTTTTTTCAACCAAGCCTTGCCACAAAATGGGCTGCCAAAGGTGTTGGGTCAATGGCTTACCATCTATTACAAACTCATTATTCTCCCATTGATTAATCCAATCTGGTCGGTAGACCTGATATTGGTCAAACACATCGGCAATTTTTTGGCAAAGTTGATATTGCTTAAAGCCATCGTCATTGTGTAAATACCGCTCTATTTCGACAAACTCTGGGCGGCACAAATACTCGGGCAAAATAGCCATCAACTTCCAGGTCATATTGGCTTTGGTAAACGCCGACGTTTCTGGTAAGTCATTGAAATAGTGTTGATATTGGGTCCAAATATAGCTTGATGGCAGCGGAAATTCGATATTTGCAGCAATCCCCAACACCTGTGCGATATGAATTTTTAACCATTGTGCCATTCCGGGGCTTTGCACAATAAGAGTGTCGGGCGTTAAGACATCACAAAGAGATGACATGGTGTCACACGAGTGAACTAACTTGTGAATAATTTGCGCTTGCAGTACTTCCATTTTATTTGACTGAATGACATACAGCACAGAGAAACCTTGTCTTTGAATAGAGGAAACAATCCTTGAGAGTGGTAACATATTAACGTGATTTTAAGACACTCGCCAAGTTCATTTTTGTTAATTTCTGACGTACGTTTTTAGCTCACTAAGGATAAGCCGCCTTCATCAATAGTTCAGCGACTAGTGTGATGCCAGGCCATACAAAGTTACCGATGAAACGAGTTTAGCAACAGACATATGTTTGCTAAACTTGCGCAAAATGATAAATAGCAGGAACAAAATGAAGTTTATTTCATTCAACATTAATGGCATTCGAGCCAGATTGCATCAACTAGAAGCGCTTATTGACAAGCATCAACCCGATATTATTGGGCTACAAGAAATAAAAGTTCACAACGAACAGTTTCCTTTAGAAGCGGTTCAAAAGCTGGGTTACCACGTCTATTATCATGGTCAAAAAAGTCACTACGGTGTAGCCATGTTGTGCAAGCAAGAACCGCTAAACGTACAATATGGATTTCCCACCGATGAAGAAGACGCGCAGCGTCGAATGATCATGGTGGATTACCCCCTTGAAAATGGCGAGAAGGTTACTGTTTTAAATGGTTATTTCCCTCAGGGTGAAAATCAATCACATGAGTTAAAGTACCCCGCAAAGAGAAAGTTCTATCAGGATTTGATGGGTTATCTGCATCAAAATCACAGTGAAGATGATCATGTGATTGTAATGGGAGACGTGAATATATCCCATACAGATCATGATATTGGCATTGGCGAAGAAAACAAAAAACGATGGTTAAGAACCGGTAAGTGCAGCTTTTTACCTGAAGAACGTGAATGGCTCAATACCCTTTTTGATTGGGGCTTATATGATGGGTTCCGCACTTTACATCCAGAAGGTGGTGAACATTACAGCTGGTTCGACTACCGCTCAAAAGGCTTTAATGACAACCGCGGTTTACGTATCGACCTCATATTGGCAACCAAAAAGTTGCATGAATCACTGCAAGAAGCAGACATTGACTATGAGCTAAGAGGAATTGAAAAACCGTCAGATCATGCCCCTATTTGGGCCAGCTACGAGCTCTAAATGTTTGGTTTAACGTTATTACAAGCAGTTTGTTGGTTAGGCTATCTCGCCGTCATTGTATTGGTAGTGAAACGGATATCCTTTCACCAATTTGCAGCCAATAAAAAAACCCAACACCTAGTGTTGGGTGCATCCATTTGTGTATTTGGCCTTTGGTTGTTCAGAGTGGGCATTACACCTGGCTTAGATGTCCATTTTTTGTGGCTAACGGCAATGACATTGCTGTTGGGCCTTCGTTGGGCTTTATTGAGTGGGTTCTTCACCATTTTGGTGTCAACATTAACAGGCTATGACAGTTGGACCATGTTTGGTGTTAATGGACTTTTAGGCATCAGTACACCAATTGTCGTTAGTTATCTTATCTATAACTTGTCGTTTCATAAATTACCTAGACACTTTTTTATCTACGTCTTCGTCTGCGCCTTTTTTGCTGGCGCAGCAATGATCGCATTAAAAATGTTGCTACTCGGCGGTTACTATTTTTTGGATGGTATTCACGATGCGCAAACGATCAAAGATAGCTATCTGGTGCTGATCCCCCTACTGCTCTTTTCAGAAGGCATGCTAAACGGTATGACAATGACGCTACTGATCATTTATAAACCGAGTTGGGTCTATACGTTTTACGATAAATATTATTTAAATAGTAAATAACGTGAATATGAGGTGAGGTTTTACCTAAAGCGAAGGGGTTTATAGTTGTGTAGGCATCAAAGTGATTGTTTCCCCCCAATTAAACGCGCCTGCTCATTGACCATTGGCTCCGCTGAGCAGGCGACGACTATCGACTAAAATAAAATGTTGTGGACATTTTTTAGGTCTGATTTCCCTTCGATAATTTCGTCAGGTGTTAAACCTGAAATTTCATGTGGGAATACCAACCATTCATCACTCTCATGAATAAAGTAATCGGGCACTATTTGGGTTTTGTTGTTTGCAGGTTTGTAGTATGGGCAAGCAATGCGAACATCATTGGGCATATTCAATCTTGATAGCTTTTTGATTTGTGCAATCAGCGCTTCAACACTTCGGCCAGAATCAAACACATCATCAACAATCAATAGACTGTCGCCTGCATTAGCATTTTCAATTAAATAGTGCAGCCCATGAACTTTTATTTCTTTGGACTGCTTGTCAATGCCATAATAAGACGAGGTTCTTACTGCAATATGATCGGTCTCAATCTGTTTGTAGTCAAAATATTCTTGCACAGCAATACCAATGGGTGCACCGCCACGCCATATGCCAACAATAAAGTGAGGACGAAAACCATCTTCAAATACCTGGGCCGCCAATCGAAAAGAATCTTCGAGTAATTTCTGTGCCGTTATATATGTTTTTTGCATTAACACGCCTTAATTAGAGGAGCATCCGCTAGGGATGGTGGAAACTTAAATACGAATTGGATGTTAAATCCAAATTTGATCTAGTATAGCGAAACATCGCAACGATGTATCTTGTTATACCAATTTCATTCGTATTTTAAGGCGCTAGCGGGTTCCACCTTAAGCGCTCGATATGCAGGGTATAAGGTAGCCGCAAAACATAAGCCAATCGATAACGCCACCAGTGAAGCAATTTGCGACCATTGGATGTCTACTGGCAATCCTTGTCCATCTCCCAAGGCGATAGGAGCACCAACAAAGGCTAAGATATCGTTAATGTTTAGCACCAGCAGCAAGCCCAATAGTAATCCAATAATCGTCCCCTTGATGCCATTGTAAAGTCCGTTAACAAGGAATATAGAGAGGATACCTCGACTAGGCATGCCTTGGGTTCGAAGAATCGCGATATCACCTTGTTTTTCCGTCACCACCATAACTAGCGCTGAAACAATATTAAACGCTGCAACGGCAATAATCAGAAGCAACATCACTGACATCATATTTTTTTCCATTTTAACGGCATCAAATAATGGTCCCTGTCTTACTCGCCAATTGGTAGAAGGAAGGTCAATGGCTCGTTCAACAGCTTGGTATTGAAAAGCGTCATCTAGAAACAAGCGAGTGTGGGCAAGTTTATCAACTGGTTTTCGCAATAACTTGGCATTGTCTTTTATGTTGATGTAAATCACTTTATCATCAAGTTGTGAGCCCAACTCAAATAGGCCTACAACCCTAAAAAGACGCTGACTTGGCATTCTGCCAAATGGACTGTAACTGCTTGCGCCAGCAGAAATGAGCCGCGTTTGGTCTCCCGGCCGTAAATTTAGTTGGTTAGCCAACATACGGCCTATGATGATGTTGTATTGCCCTGCGCGAAGGTCTTCAAATTTACCATACAACATATGTTGAGACACCACGGCGTGCTTTGTCATCAAACTCGGTTCAACACCATGCACTAAGACCCCTTGGATCCCCCGTCTTGATTGAATAACACCTTCACTCTCAATCATAGGCGAAGCGGCTCTGACCAGCGGCATGGTATCAAAAGATGGCGTCGAACTTGTGTCTTGATTGCGCGTATCCACTAAGATGTGTGGCGTAATACCCAACATCCGAGTTTTGAGCTGCTGTTCAAGGCCATTCATCACTGATGCAACAGTAATCAAAGCAATAAGGCCAAGAGCAATACCCACCACCGAAAATAAATTAATAAATGCAATAAAATGGCTACTTTTGCTCGCTCTAGCGTATCTAAGGCCAATGAAAGCGGAAACAGGATAAAACATGATGAATGTGAGCCTTAATCTTGAAGTGTGAGTTGGCTGTGCAATTTCAATTATCTGCCGATAGACAGTTCATTGTTTAAGATAAGCTGGCATAATACGTGTTTGATTTGTGCTTAACAAGATACAAAGTTGTTGGCTACCAAGAGTGATAAATAAGTAACAAGGGGGATATATGGATCCGCAAGCATTAGAACAAAAAATGGCGCAGTTTCATGAGTTCTTTACCATTAAGCATCAATTAAACGTGAATCTAATCCCTAAATCATCTGATTTTATTGTGCCTGATGAAGCTAACTTAAATCAACATATGCCCTATGCGTTTCAAATAGCAGCCGAAATGTCGAGTTTAGAATCTCAAGCGTTAAGGCCACTTCGAAACCTTGGCGAACATGCCCAAGAACTTGCTGATTACTTGAATCATCAAAGCAAAAAAATTGACTTGATGATGTCGTTTATTTTACAACAACAAGATGAAGAAAAACATCGCATGCATTGCGTAGAGTTTGGTGGTGGCGGACTTATCATAGCAAGCCCAACGTCAATAGAAGCAGGCACTAATGTTGAACTTAAAATTTTTCTATCAGAAGAGGCCGCTGGCGTGTTTTGTTTTGCCGAGGTTGTAAAATGTACCCCCAATGACGATGGGTATGATGTCTATTTATTGTTTTCTAGCATTAGAGAAGAAGATCAAGAGCTTTTAGTGCGTGCCAGCCTTCATTTGCAAACATTGCAATTGCGAGCTCGCGCAAAACAACAACACAATGATAAGAAGTAATGGTTAGCAGTATTTTTTCTCCTGCACTCCCCAAACAAGCAGGTAATATTATTCATTGGGGAAATTTACATGGCAGCAGCCTAGCACTCGCTATCGCCAATGGTGCAATAGCAAATTCAGGTTCCACACTACTTGTGACTGCAGATACACCAACAGCCTTAAAGCTAGAAAAGGAATTAGACTTTTTTTTAGCTGGACGAGGTAACAATACCCTTGATGTTAAGGTGCTGCCAGATTGGGAAACACTTCCTTATGACAACTTTTCGCCCCATCAGGATATTGTCTCCCAGCGCATGGAGACGCTGTTTGAATTAACCCAGAATCAACGTTCTGTCTTCATTGTACCAGTCAATACCTTGCTACTGCGCATGCCGCCCAAAGATTTTTTGGGACGCTATTTACTTATTTTGAAAACTGGGCAAACGTTAAATGTTAGTCATTTTCGCCAGGGATTAGAAAAATCAGGCTATCAACATGTCAATCAAGTCATGAGCCATGGTGAGTATAGCATCCGAGGTGGCATCATTGATCTATTCCCGATGGGCAGCACCCACCCATTTCGAATCGATTTATTTGATGATGAAGTAGATACAATTCGAATATTTGACCCAGACAATCAACGCTCATCAGACAAAGTAGAGGAAATCCGCTTGCTACCGGCTCGCGAATTCCCCACTGATGCAGAAGCAATCAAGCTGTTTCGACAGCAGTACCTCGAAAAATTTGACGCCAATAATAGTAAAGACTCGGTCTACTATCAGGTAGGCAAAGGCTTGATGCCTGGCGGAATTGAATATTATTTACCACTATTTTTTGAATCTACAGCAACATTATTTGATTACCTTCACCCTGATACGTTGGTGATGAGTTGCGGCGACCTCGTCTCTGCATGCGAGTTTTATTGGGCCGACTTAGTTGAACGGTATGAGCAACATCGTTATAACCCGTCGCGTCCCCTGCTTGCTCCTCAAGAAGTGTTTCAACGACACGAGGAATTGTTTGCCGGCTTTAAACAATGGCCTCGCATTGCAATCACAGACCAACCCATAGAACAAAAAGCGGGGCGATATAATTTTGCCACCCAAGGGATTGGTGATATTGCCATAAAACACCAAAACAAAGTTCCTTGGACCAGCATCAAACAAGCAACAAAAGAATGGCAAAACAAGCACATAAAAACCGTGTTTATTGCAGAGTCACAAGGTCGACGTGAAAGCTTACTTGAGTTGTTGAACAAAGCAGATATCAAGGTCAATATTTTTGAAGATTTATCGAGTTTTCTTGCAAGTCATTCAACCCTAGGTATCGTCATTGGTCTGGCAGAAAATAGTTTCCAACTATCAGAGCCTGATGGTGAATTGGTTTTTATTACTGAAACTCAATTGTTGGGCCACAAAATCAGTCAGCGTCGCCTCCGTGAAAAGCGACAAGCAACCGATGAAAGTGCGGTCATACGCAATCTTGCCGAACTCAGCCAAGGGCAGCCAGTTGTGCACTTAGACCATGGGGTTGGGCGCTTCATTGGTTTACAAACTCTCGATGCCGGTGGTGTCAGCACCGAATACCTTACGATTGAATATGCCAAGGAAGCCAAGCTGTATGTGCCAGTGTCTTCATTGCATCTGATTAGCCGTTATAGTGGCGGTGACTTAGACAGTGCCCCATTGCATAATTTAGGTTCAGATACCTGGAGCAAAGCGAAGAAAAAAGCGGCTGAAAAAGTCAGAGATGTGGCCGCACAACTGCTTGATGTGTATGCACGGCGAGCCGCTAAACCCGGTTTTTCTTACACTATTGACTGGCCAGAATATCAGTCTTTTTCAGATAGTTTTCCATTTGAAGAAACCGACGACCAACAAAAAGCCATTAATTCAGTGATTCATGACATGGGCAGTCCAAATGCCATGGATAGACTCGTTTGTGGTGATGTAGGCTTTGGTAAAACAGAAGTGGCGATGCGAGCTGCTTTTTTAGCAGCAAATCAAGGCAAACAGGTGGCAATATTAGTACCGACCACACTGCTTGCCCAGCAGCACTATGAAAATTTTAAAGATAGGTTTGCAAACTGGCCATTTAATATTCACGTGATGTCGCGTTTCATCAGTAGCAAAGAACAAAAGCAAGTCATCTCTGGGCTTGCTGATGGTAAAGTCGATATTGTTGTGGGAACCCACAAGTTGTTACAAGACGATATTAAATTTGCCGATCTGGGTCTTGTAATCATTGACGAAGAGCATCGCTTTGGTGTGCGTCAAAAAGAAAAGTTTAAGTCTTTACGCTCTGATGTAGATATTCTGACGCTAACCGCTACGCCAATCCCAAGAACATTAAACATGGCCTTAAGTGGCATGCGTGATTTATCGATTATCGCCACGCCACCAGCCAAACGCTTAGCCATCAAAACGTTTGTGCATCAAAGTAGCAAAGAGCTGCTTCGAGAGGCAATCATGCGTGAAATAATGCGCGGTGGCCAAGTCTACTTCCTGCATAATGAAGTTGACACCATTGAGAAAACCGCCTCAGAGATAGCAGATATCATACCCGAGGCAAGAGTCGCCATCGGCCATGGTCAAATGCGCGAACGCGAGTTGGAACAAGTGATGAGTGATTTTTACCATCAACGTTTTAATGTACTGGTTTGCACAACCATCATTGAGACAGGGATTGATGTGCCTTCAGCAAACACCATTATTATGGATAGAGCTGACCATCTTGGTTTAGCCCAGCTTCACCAGTTGCGGGGACGTGTTGGTCGCTCTCATCATCAAGCTTATGCGTACTTATTAACA
Source organism: Aliiglaciecola sp. (assembly GCA_028356795.1). Taxonomy (GTDB): domain Bacteria; phylum Pseudomonadota; class Gammaproteobacteria; order Enterobacterales; family Alteromonadaceae; genus Aliiglaciecola. The sequence goes on from JAOMVH010000033.1 coordinate 16,838, forward strand.
CCTCATCCCAAACGCATGACCAGAGACGCCAAAAAACGGCTCGACGCAATTTCGACACTTGAGGATCTTGGCGCAGGTTTTGCGTTGGCGACCCATGACTTGGAGATCCGTGGAGCAGGCGAACTCTTAGGAGATGATCAATCGGGACAAATCGCCAGTGTCGGCTTCTCTTTGTATATGGATATGTTGGAACAAGCAGTTGAAGCACTCAAAGAAGGTAAAGAGCCCTCGTTAGATGCCGCCATGGCAGCTCATACCGATATAGAGTTGCGTGTACCTGCGTTGTTTCCAGAAGACTACATCGCAGAAGTAAACACCAGATTATCCTTGTATAAAAAGCTAGCAGGATGTAAAAATCTAATCGACATTAAAGAGTTTCAAATTGAGCTCATTGATCGATTCGGCCTGTTGCCTGATGCGGCAAAAAACTTGGTCAAAATTACTGAGATGAAGTTAATGGCTAAAGACATGGGGATCACTAAAATTGATGCCACCGTTAAAGGCGCTATCATCGAGTTTTCACAAGAGACAAAGGTTGAGCCGGGTTATTTAATAAAACTTATCCAAACTAAACCGGCACAATATAAATTAGAAGGACCGCAAAAATTGAAAGTGGTGATCAATAACGACTCTGCGCAGCAACGCATCAACGCGATTGATAGTATTTTAGACGATTTTTCTCGCAGAGTGAGCGCGGCATGATAGTTACATCGGCTTTGAGTATTACTCAAAAACTTAGGAGCACGAATAAAATAACTTCCCTGCTTGTATGGCTGCTGGTTAGCTTGGCAATGTTCAGTGGTCATTCTGTTGCCCAAGAGCGTGAATGGTGGTTCGATATAGAGGTCATCGTCTATAAACAAAACATTGCCTCCAATGAAATAAGCGAATCATTTCCACAACAGTTAAATCTATTGAACACTCAAAACTGGGCAGATCCCATTACCAAATATTTATACCCTGAATTAAGCGCTCTGCATCTCGCCTTTCCAGTTTGTTTTGCAACGCCGCAACCTGAACTACCCCTTGCTGAGTTTTCGGTTCCTTTTGAATATCCTGCATACCCCCCTTTATCGCTTGAATTAGTCATAGATAATCCCGATATGGAGCTCCCTCTTGACCAAGAAGAGGTTGATGCCAATGCCTCTATTGAAGTGAATAGTGCTGCCGTTGAGGTCGCCGTTGAACCAGAACTCATTGACACACTGCGGGTGTTAGATGATGGTAGTTTTTTCTCTAATACGCACCTCTCGCTATGGTTAGAATCCTTTTCTTTAGTCCCCATAGAGCTCCCTGCAAACCCATTGTGCCGATACCCTGAAGACTCGGTGCCGGTTATCGACGTGGCCAAAGTACCCAAACGTGTTCATCACAAAGAGTTACCACAAGCCAGAACTACACAGTTACTGTCGATTGATAGTATGGAACTTGCTGAGCTTGCCAATGCGATTCAACGCAAACGTGGACTCACAACCTTGTTACACACAGGTTGGCGTCAACAAGTGTTTTTTGGTGAAGAAAACGCAACGCCAATGCGAATTATTGCTGGCCAAAACTTTCGCACAACCTTTGATGCCCACGGCACTGCCATTCCACCGAGCAGGTTAATTGAAAGTAACAACACGGTAGTTGACCAAAGTGACTATTCTGAAGATGGACAAGCGGTAAACGCTCCTTTGTCCATAAACCAAACGGGCATAGAGACGCCGATAAAAATTGATTTGGTGAGCCTGATTAGACAAGCAATCACAGACGATAATTTTGTGTTTGAGTCGAACTCAGCTTTAATCCAAGACGAATTAGAAGATGGAGCCTTAGAACGTCTTGATTTATGGGAAATTGATGGCTCAATCAATGTCTTTCTGCGCTATATCCAACGTACTCCTTACTTACATATCGATAGCAATTTAGATTTTCGCACGCCGGTTTTTGACAACACAATAACAACGCCAATTGCGCAAACTGACAATGACTTAGCCAAGTCTAATCCTAGTCATTTGAAGAGCTTCCCATTAACGCAGCTAAGACGAGTCATTAGCCAACAATTACATTATTTTGATCATCCTATGTTTGGCATGATTATACAGATCCGCCGGTTCTCATTCCCAGAGCCCCCAGAAGAAGCCGAACAAGACGAATAGGCATTACACAGATGAAAATATATACCAAAACAGGTGATAAAGGCCAAACTCAGATTTTTGCATCCGAAATGGTTCGGATGCAAAAAAGCGAAGACGTGTTAGAGTGCTACGGCACCCTAGACGAACTAAACGCACAGCTTGGTATGTTATTGACCCATAGCCAAGATATGGCAATTCAACCACATGCAAATACCTTGTTGAGTATTCAAAGGAGCCTTTTTCAAATTGGTTTTGCCATTTCTGCTGACACCACGCTAAGTGAGAGTGATTTAGTGACACTGGAACAGGTTATCGACGGGATCCAAGAAAGCTTACCGCCGCAAACTCATTTCATTTTACCCGGTGGCCACTCCATCGCTGCTCAGGCACATATTTGTCGCACTGTAGCTCGTCGAGCTGAAAGAAGGCTTGTAGCTTTGCTGGACGCCCACCCGGTGCCAGATGTGTGTCTAAGTTATTTAAATCGCCTTTCTGACTTTTTGTTTGTACTTGCGCGGGCGATTAATCACCATCACGGTATTCAAGAACCAACGGTTTAAGCGACGAGCTCGCTTTAACCTTCAAATCCGAATCGGGCGATGTTACCGGTGATCATGCAAAGTCTTGAGACTCATTACCTATCCACCCATCGCCATACCCAAATAACACCCTGCGGTCCCTGATAGTTGCTAAGTCAGTGACTATGCCTGCCTGATAAAGATTTTTACCCAACTGTAAACGTCGTTACCATAGTTATTACCAGCGCCACTATAATATTTAAACAAAAGCCTTCTCGAGCCATGGTTTTAATACTGAATTTATCGGTGCCGTATACAATCGCATTGGGGGCAGTTGCTACCGGCAACATAAACGCGCAACTGGCACTAATTGCGGCAGGCATCATCAATAATACAGGATCAATTCCAGCGGCCACTCCGGCAGTTGCCAAAATGGGCATGAGTAACGTCGCAGTGGCCGTATTTGAGGTTATTTCAGTTAAAAACGTTACAAACAAGCAAATACTCAGCACCAGTAATGGAACAGGAAATTCAGATAAGCCCTTTAACCAGCTCCCCATCACCTCGCTTAAACCAGAAGCACCAAACGCCTTGGCGATACAAATTCCACCCGCAAACAACAACAGCATACCCCATGGGATCGAATTGGCAGTGGGCCAGTCTAATAAGGTTTCGCGCTTGCCATCCTTATTTCGCTCGCCAGTAGAAACAACAAACATGAGTAATACACCACACAAAGCGATAGTGCTATCGCCCACATACGGCATATTAAACCAACTCGTCCAATATGGACGTAAGATCCACGCCAGTGCAACGAGGGCAAACACGCTGAGAACACGCTTTTCAGCTGTGCGCCATTGCCCCACTTCTGGCAAATGACATTGGTCCATTTTGGACAAGCCCCGTGTCAACCAAAGAGCCATTAACGGAATGGCAATTACCACAATAGGCACGCCGGTTTTCATCCATTCCAAGAAATTAATTTCTTTACCTTGGGTTTCACTGTATACGCTCATAAAAATAATATTAGGTGGCGTACCAATTGGGGTGCCAACACCACCAAGGCTAGCGGCAAACGCAATACCTAACAGCAATGCCACAACAATACGTGGATTATTAATGTGAGGAACTATGGCTAACACGATGGGCAATAGCATTAAGGTAGTAGCAGTATTTGATATCCACATGCTTAGCACTGCGGATGTCAACATAAAGCCAAGCACCAAGCGTTTAGCACTTTGACTTCCCGTTAATCTCAACATGTATAAAGCCAGTCGAGTATGAACATTTGATTTTTCAAGGGACTTTGACAACATAAACGCCCCCATCAATAACAAGATCACATGACTCCCTAATGCTGACGCCGCCTGCTGATGGGTTAGCACCCCGGCCATTGGAAAAGCGAAAAAGGGAATCATCGATGTAGCTGGAATGGGTAAGGCTTCAGATACCCATAATACTGCAATAAAAAGCGTAATGGCCGATGTTGCAGCGATTTGATGAGGTTGATCAGCTAAGCTATACAACCCAAAATAAATAAGGGTTGCAGCCAAAAAAGCGCCTAAAATTATCGGGTAATTAATTTTCATAAAAGTCGTTGAGTACCTTTACAGCATCTTTGTGAGCCTGGGAACATCTTAAAGTCTGGCCATCAATGCCTGCCGATTTTCGCATCGATTTACAACGGTTGCTGGGAATAAAAGACGGTGATAAGCCATCTAACACTTCAACCGCTGCATCAGGGTGGTTGCATACCAAAGCCATATCGCAACCCGCTTCAAATGCAGCTTCTGCGCGTTCAACAAACGAGCCAAGATGCACAGCACCCTGCATGGATAAATCATCGGTGAATGCAACGCCATTGAAATCCATTTGTTGACGCAGAATTTTCTGTATCCAAACAGCTGAAAAACCCGCGGGCAAATCATCCACATCTGGATAGATAACATGAGCTGGCATCACTGCATCAAGTAGTCCTTGCTGGTGCAATTGAGAAAATATCGCCATATCTAGGTCAAAGATATCCTGCTTGGCACGCCTATCTATCGGCATCGCTATGTGAGAATCCTCTTTGACATTGCCATGGCCAGGGAAATGCTTACCTGTGGTTTTCATTCCGGCGCGATGCATGCCTTGCATAAAACTACCTGCCAATTTAACGAGCGGCTTAGGGTGAGCATGAAAGCTCCGATCCCCGATAACGTCTGAGATGCCATGTATATCCAGTACAGGCGCAAAACTAATATCGATGTCGCATGCTAAGACTTCCGCCGCCATCAGCCAACCCAAGGTATCAGCCTGCTCACACATTTTATCTTGTAATATATCTGACACCGTGATTTGAGAAAGTCCCTCGGTCACCGAAATATGCCGAAAGTAGGTTGGCTTTTCAGGCCCTTTTACACGGTCTACGGCTTGAGATAGCTCGATTTGAAATAACAGAATTATCAGTATCAAGGGTAGAAAACGGTGAGTAGTAACTGCTGTAATATTTGTCTCCAATGATTTAAATCGACTTCTATGTAATTAAAGTTAGCTAAAAACTCAATTATCACAAGATAAGTCTGCTGTTTATTGACATAAAATAGG
>JAOMVH010000034.1 GCA_028356795.1 Aliiglaciecola sp.
CTAGGGTTTGCGGAACTTGCAGGTGGGCCGTTAGCTTTTTCATGCTGCCTACCAGCGCAACTTGCTCACCGATTGCGACATTTTGTCCAAGTTCAACAGGTAACTGTTGAAGCACACCTTCCATCCCAGCCCTCACGGTCAGGCGGTCGAATCGGTCAGTGATCACGGTCAATTGTTCGTTTTGTTGCGCTATTTTGTCTTGTTGAATAGCGAGACTTTCTTTATGCCCCGAGGCAAGTTGCTCGATACGCTGCTGCTCAATGGCAAGACGTTGTTCAAGCTGCTTAAGTTCAGTGGTAGAGCGCTTGAAATCGAGCGAAGAGACAATGCCTCGTTCATGCAACGCAGTTTCTGCCTCTACACGTACTTTTGCCAACTCAATGCGGGATATAAGATCTACATTAGTTGCCTTTTGTGATAACAACTCGCTTTGTTGCTTGATAACAAGTTGGCGATATTGTGCTTTGCGATTAGTTAATTCTCGCTTGGCATTTCTTACTTGCTGCTCTACTTCTGGATTGGAAAGACGCACAATGATGCTATCAGCCGTCACTAGCGCACCGGGACGAAGTATAATTTCTTCAACCAAGGCATTAGTTGGTGCGGTTAGCAGTCTCTGCACCTTGGACTTCAACTTGCCAAAGCCATTAACGTTGAGCGCCAAATTTCCCTGTTGCACTTGCGCGGTCCAGATATTTTCTTTCGATACTTTGCTGCCCGCCGCAGGCTGGGTAAACAACCAAACGGTCAATCCAAGCACACCCATGACTGCAAACATCACGGGTATCTTTTTCTTAAGTAAGCCGGTTTCAGTTTTTTTACGTGTTACATCCATTGTGATTAACCTGATTAATTTGTTGTAGTTAATCGGTTAGAGCAAACGTGGTGCCAATGTTTATGTTGTTGAAAATATTGGATATTTGTGTTTTTTGGTTTTCGTTTAAAATGAGTCGTTGTCGAAATCGACAATTGTTATTTTCGATTTCGAAAATGGGAATGGAAAAATTGAACTGAAATTTAGCATTCAGCAATGGTTGTTTTATTTGTGCAATCTTGAGTATTTTTGCAAGTTGTTATGCTGAGCATTAGTGTGAATATAGGTAAGTAATGCTTGTGCGATATTTGTTAACCCCTGCTATTCTCTATTTACCTATATTTAAACGCAAAACTCTTGTGTTGCTGTAATTAAAAGGAGCAAATTTTGTTACCTAGATGGTTTACAAAAAGGACAACATATGGGCTAAGGATTGCAATCTTATTAGGCCTTGTTTTCAGTTCTTCATTGAAGGCCGTGAGTCCAATTTATATTGGCTTAGATGCAGACATGAGCGCTTTTGCCGCAGAAGGCGGTCAGGCCATCTACCAGGGAGCAATGACAGCGATAAATGAAATAAACCACAATGGTGGTGTACTCGACCGTCCGTTAGAGCTGATTGTGCGTTATCATAGAGGTAACCCAGCCCGAGGTATCCGAAATATCCAAGCGTTTAGTCAAACTCCCGATATGGTTGCTGTGCTCGGTGGTGTTCACACGCCCGTTGCCCTTCAAGAGTTGGCGCTAATCCATCAACAGGAACTGATTTACCTAGGGCCGTGGGCGGCTGGGACAGCGATTGTCGACAATGGCTATGAACCAAACTATGTATTTCGTGTCTCCATCAGAGATGCAGAAGCCGCCAAGGTTTTGCTTGCACATATACAAGAGCAAGGTATTTCCAACATCGCGTTGGTGCTGGAACGAACAGGATGGGGACGCTCAAACCTTGCTTCGATCACTGAACAGGCCAAGCAGCGCGATATTACTGTCAGTCAAGTAACATGGATAAATTGGCGGCAGCAGCAGTTTGATGATGAAGTTGCATTGATTGCTGATAGTGGTGCGAAGGCTATTGTGATGGTGGCGAATGCACCTGAAGGTGCCGTAGTGGTCAAGGCTGTCCTTCAAAACAAGGCCACTGGAGCCTTACCAATTGTGTCTCATTGGGGAGTCGCAGGAGGAAACTTTGTTCAGCGACTTGGGCTTGAAACACTAAAACAAATCAATTTGAGTGTCTTGCAGACCTTTCATTTTGAGCTGCCAGGTAATCAGAAAATCATAAAACGAGTGTTGGCGGCCTACAACGCCGCAAATCCAGGTTATGAAAACGGCTCGGCTATACCTGGTGCGGTTGGTTTGGCCCATGCCTATGATCTGGTTTATTTACTGGCTCAAGCAATCGAACAAGCTAAATCAATTAAAGCGCCTGAAATAAGGCAGGAATTACTCAACATTGACGAATATCAAGGCCTAGTGAAAACGTATCAACAGCCATTTAAACAAGGCCAACAAGACGCTCTCTGGGCCAAGGACTACATTATGACCCGTTATAATGAACTTGGTCATTTAGTACCGTTTACTGATTAACTATGCCAAAACAACTTACCCTAAAAAGGCTTCTGCTACGCAACACCCTTCCTGGTCAGGTTGGTATTCTGGGTGTATTGCTCCTGTTGTTAATGGTTATATTTTATTTATACGTTACTTTTCAACTTGAAGATAAACATAACTAACAGGTTATTGCATCCTTATCCGACGGTGTAGAGGCAACAAAGATACAAATGCAGGCGTTGGCGAACAATGATTTTATTGTCAACAGCTTGATTGATTTGCAGCAACGTAACGACTATCTGCCATTGTTTTTTCAATCTTTGCGGGTTAGTAATGCATCCAGCGCATCTATCGGCTTTTTTGATTTTGATGGTGAATTGATAGCTGGACGCAACTGGTCGTCGGTGACACTGAACGAAAGTAGCGGGCAATGGCGCAGTCTAGTGCTATCTCAAGGACAAAACTTTAGAGCAGTGGATGCCGATGGCGTTTTCATCGTTGTACCCGTATTGCTGGGGGAACTGGCAGAGGGGGCGCTGGCGATGAAGGCTGATTCACTTGAGACCTTCATTCGTGTCGAGCAAAACGACGCAATTCAAATTATTGTCAACCAACAAGGAATGGTGCTCTATTCCTCACGCCCCGACGTGATGCCAATATCTACGGTTGTTTCTGAACATCTGATGCAAGATTATGTCGCAGAACAACGGGAATATGGCGATCTGACTGTTATCAGTTACGAGGAGTTTGGCACTGCTTATGCGAGCTTGTTGACCTTGTTGCCAGTTCTGCTGCTTGCCATGCTGGCGGTCGCTGCGGTGAGTTCGTTGAGTGCCCGGCTCGCGGCAAAATACGCGGCAGGAACCTTGACGGATTTCCAGCTTTCATTGGAGAATGAAGTTCATACCAGCAAGGCCCCACAGGTTGATAGAGAGGCTGAAGACGCTAAAGAACTGCAAGATATTAAGCGTTCTTTTATGCACTTGAAGAATGAATTGCTCAAACTGTCACTTTCAAACGACAAGGTCACCAGCGTTATCAACGCGATGCTGGAGTTTTTAGTGGTTGTAGACACTCAGGGAAATATAGTGTTGTGCAACAGGGCGTTTGATGAGTTTTCCTCTAACGTAGTGTTTGAAAATGATACGTTGCGAAGACTGGTTGATGATTTTTCTAGCAGCTTGGCCAATGACGAAGTACGCAATGCAATGGAGCGGAGTTACGTCAGAATCAATGACGGTAAAGTTGTCACCGTGCAGTGGCGCGCAACACCCCACACTAATTCTGACGGTGAAGGCATTGGTGTTGTGATAATTGGTGAAGATGTTACGGCTTGACGAAACCTTGAATCTGACTTGTTGATTAAAACCCAGGCTATCGATAATTCTGCTACATCAATTGTTATATCTGATATAACACAACCCGGTCAACCCGTGGTCTATGCTAATCGAGCATATCAGAAGCTAAGTGGCTACAAAGTTGAAGAGATACTTGGGAGAAACTGTAAATCGCTGCAAGGGCCAGAAACAGGCAAAGACGACATTGATGAGCTGAGAAAGGCGATAAAAGCCAGACGCGTAGCCAATGTCACGATTTTGAATTATAAAAAAGACGGTACAAAATTTTATAACCGGCTAAACCTGACACCGATTCGAAATGATGATGGTAATGTTACCCACTACATTGGTATTCAGCAGGACGTGACTGCGCAACAAAAAACCGCTGAATATTTAGCCGAAGCGAAGGCAAGAGCAGAAGAGTCGACCAAATTAAAATCTGGATTCCTAGCCAGCATGAGTCATGAGATTCGTACACCGATCAATGGTATTTCTGGAATGTTGCAGCTGCTTGACAAGACCGAATTGTCAGATAAGCAGCACGAATATGTTGGGCTTGCCGCAACTAGTACTCAGAACCTGTTGCATGTCATTAACGACATATTGGACTTCTCCAAAATTGAAGCAGGAACACTGACGATAGAGAACACTATTTTTCAGCCAGCGAATCTACTGTCAATGGTCATAGAACATTTTGCGATAGAGGCCGCAAGCAAGGGCTTGGCGCTGGAGTATAAAAACAATTTTGCCGAAAATTTATCCGTCGAAGCGGATCAGATGCGTATACGTCAGATCTTAAACAACTTACTCAGCAATGCCATTAAGTTCACCGAGCAAGGAAGTATTAATATCAATGCCCGCATTGTTGACCGAGAAGGACAATCATTCTTAACCTGCGCAGTAATTGATACCGGAATAGGCATTTCACCAGAAAAATTAAAAACCGTGTTTGAAGAATTTCATCAAGAAGATGTATCAACAACCCGTCAATACGGCGGAACTGGCCTTGGGCTGGCGATATGTCGTCAGTTGTGCGAATTGATGAAGGGCACGATCAAAGCGGTCAGTACTAAAGGCGAGGGGAGTCAGTTTGTATTTTCTGTACCCGTAACGTCTGTTGCACAACAGGCGACTGATATAGGTATATCTCCAACTCAATTACGTGACGAAATGACGCAAGCGACCCCACAAACTGACATGAAGCATGTGTTATTGGTTGAAGACAATCAGATCAATCAGATTGTAGCGCAAAACCAGCTTGTGGGCTTTAACGTTACTGCGGTAGACAATGGCCAACAAGCGCTGACTGCATTGACCCAAAACCCATCATTATTTGATGTGGTATTGATGGATTGCCAGATGCCAGTGATGGATGGTTTTGAGGCGACCCGTAGAATTCGTGAAGGGCAGGCTGGAGAGGTTGCACAGCATATCCCGATTATTGCGCTAACAGCCAATGCCATGAAGGGCGATAGAGAACGTTGTATTGACGCTGGCATGAACGATTACATCAGTAAGCCCTTCGAAGCCAAAGTGCTGATAGAGAAGGTCACACTGTTTTCCCAACAATAAGTGGCATCCAAGTAGTTAACCCCAGAAGTCTAGTGCGAGGCCATGATTGCTATTTTTAGGAGGATAAAGAGTTCGCTTAATCCGCACAATACAGCTGATACAGGGTTGAGATAACCGCTTGTACTTCTTCGCTACTCAATGAATAAAATATAGTTTGCGCATCTCTGCGGGTTTTTACCAAACCATCTTTGCGCAGCACACTTAGGTGCTGCGACAAGGTGGATTGCGGAATATCGAGTTGCTCGTTCAATTGAGAAACCGACAGTTCTTTATCATTTAACATACATAAAATGAGCAAGCGATGTTTATTCGACATAGCTCTTAGTAGCTCTGCCGCTTTTTCCGCGCTTGCTTGCATTTGGGCTAGATTCATTTATTGGTTACTAGATCACTGACTTTATTGGTGAGTATCATACCGACCAACATGGCTATCACAAATAAAAATATGCCTGTTTGTCCGCCGGATAGATTGGTCATGGCTGGACCAGGGCAAATACCGCTCATTCCCCAGCCTATGCCAAACGTCGCGGCACCCATGATTAGTCTCTTTTCCGTCTTGGTTTTGCTCGGAAGTTGAAAACTTAATGCCAGCACAGGGGCTTGCCGAGGTTTAACAATAAGATGATAAAGGGGAAGGTATACGCATAAACCGCCTCCCATTACAAACGCTAGTGTGGGATCCCATTGCCCGAGTAGATCCAAAAAGCCCAACACTTTTGCCGGATCTGCCATACCAGAAGTTACTAAACCCAAGCCAATTAATAATCCGCAAAGTAACGCACTTAACACTAATTTCATATTGCCTCCCTAAAGCATATGCTGCGTGATCGCAACGGTGACAAACGCACTGAGCATAAATACCATAGTGGCAACAATTGAGCGTTTAGATAATCGCCCAATACCACAAATCCCATGTCCGCTTGTACAACCTGAACCAAGCTGAGTACCGATACCGACAATCAGTCCTGCAACTACCAGGGTGATCCCGTTGATAGGCAAACTTGTGGGTAAATTATAACCAAAAGGTGAGGTTAAAAATGGTGCTGCAACGAGCCCGGCTAGGAAACTCCAACGCCAAAAGTTTTGCTTTGAAAATTGAGAAAATGCACCATTGATAATGCCTGAGATACCAGCCACTCTGCCATTGAGTAACATCAACACAATGGCTCCTAAGCCAATTAAAGCGCCACCCATGAATGCTTGAATAAAATTTACTGCCATCGTTTTATTTACCAATTAAAAGTTTGTTGTCAAGGGAATAGAAAAGTATTGCACGCCATTTTTAGCTTTCGCCGGCAATGCGCCACTCCACAGATTCACCTGCAATGAGGGATAGATCAAGCGAGGAACCGACAGGGTTTTATCCCGTTCAGTTCTCATTGAAATATAATCATCTTCATTTATCCCTGGATTGACGTGAATATTATTGAGTTTGCTGTCTAAAACCGTTGTTTGCACATTTACCTCTCTACCATTTGGTTGGTAATCGTGACAAACCCATATATTGGTGTCTTCAGGTAGTGCATGAATACGTTTAATACTGGCCCATAGTTTACTTGCACTGCCTCCTGGGAAGTCACATCGAGCGGTACCGCTGTCAGGCATGAAAAGAGTGTCGCCAACAAAAATGTGGTTATCAATTAGATAGCTGACGCTATCGTCTGTGTGACCGGGTGTTGCCATGACCTGTATTTGACTATCTCCAAAGTGCAGCATCTGTCCATCCGTTAATAACTGGTCAAATACTTTCTCGTTGTCCACTGATGACATTGACTGGGTAAAGATATGACTGAAATTTCGCTGTACTTCTTCAATGCCTTTTCCGATGGCAGTTTTAGCGCCTAACTTCGTTTGCAAATAGGCTGCCGCACTTAAATGATCTGCATGGGCGTGGGTCTCTAAAATCCAATCGATTTCGATATTCTTGTCTTTGATAAAATCAAGCTGCTGTTCAGCAATACTTACTCCAACCTGTCCGGAAAAAATATCGAGATCGAGCACGCTGTCTATGATCACTCCCCGTTTATGAGATGCATCAATCACAACATAACTCGCTGTCCCCGTGTCTTTGTGAAAAAATGAGTGGACTGAAATGGACATAAGATATTCCTTCTAGCAATAGGATTTTAAATCGTATATTATATATATACGATATTAATTGATGAGTTACCAGCTTTATGTTTGTTATGTTGCTTTTATCTGCCTTGATTGTTGGCCTAAGTTTAGGTCTTTTAGGCGCGGGTGGCTCCATCTTAACGGTTCCGGCGCTGATGTTGCTGCTGGGTATGGAAGAGAAAGTCGCCATCGCTTCGTCGCTAATTATAGTGGCAGCAATTGCCTTTACCGGATTGCTCAACGCAGCAAGAAAAAAAGTACTGGAAACCAATATATTGCTCTGGTTCGCGTTGGCAAGTATTCCGGCGGCTTCTATTGGCGCTTATATGGGGGTGTTATTGCCCGAGGGAATGCAAACAATACTGTTGGTCATTGTTATGTTGTTTGCAGCCTACAAAATGTTTTTCCCTAATACTCAGCCAAATGCTTATCAGCAGAACAAAGTAAAGCTACTGGTTTCCGGCGCTGCCGCTGGGCTAGTGACCGGTTTAGTTGGTGTGGGCGGTGGTTTTTTAATGGTGCCAGCCTTGATCATATATGCCGGCTTAAACATGCAAAAGGCCGTAGCCAATAGCTTGGTCTTGATCGCCATAAACGCCAGTTTTGCGTTCATCACGTTGCAATTGAGCAACCAATCCATGCAACTTGACTGGTTAGTTATCGCTGTCATGGCGATTGTCGGTTCACTATCGGTATTGATTGGTCAAAAAGTGGCGAGCAAGCTAAATCAACAATTACTCAAGCGGGCCTTTGCGCTCATTTTGCTATTTGTTGGCGTCGGACTGCTAATACATTTATTTCTACTATAAACAGCGAGCTTATTATGCAAACTTTCCAGCAATATGTGTCCAACACTAAACGTAATATCAACGAAATTTCGCCTGAAACGATTCATCATCAGCGTGCAAAAAATACTGTGCTCATCGACGTGCGTGAATCAAATGAATTACAAAGTGGCAAGATCCCCGGCGCCATATGTATCTCCAGAGGTATTTTGGAATCACAGCTGTTATCCATTGCTAATTTGAATGATCCTGAGTCTTGCCTTAAATGGCTTGAGCAGCAAACCATTGTGCTTTAATTGCCGCTCAGGAGCGCGCTCTGCATTGGCGGCTGATTCATTACAGGCAATGGGCTTGTCAGACACTTACTCACTAGCCGGTGGCATTACTCAGTGGCAACAATTAGGTTATCCCATTGAGCCTGTGGCTTAAAATAATGACAAGACAAGGTTGTTACTGTACTTCTAGGCTGACTTTGTTGGGTGATGATTCGGCCAGCTGTATGACGTCAAAGTAATTTCAATCATCTATTTTTTTGCCAAAGATGGGATAGTTCATTGCTTCTATCATCAGGTGGTCGTCGATAACTTCGTAATTGCCGTTAATTTTTCTAATATCGGGTCGCCAAGTTTATTTTAGTCCTTTTATTTTGCTGATGTGATGTTATAACATATCTCCTTTGCGCTGCTATGGCGTATTTTGTTAATGAGGCACTTGCATGAAAACACCCATCATTCCATCAAATTACGAGCAGTGGAAACATTGTATTGTGAAGGATTGCGGTATTCCCCTGACGACATCTTTTATCGAAGCAAGAATCGCAGCGATGAACGATGTAAATAATGAATACACCCGACAGTTCTTGAAGTGTTACGGAAAAACGCACTACGAAAATACCAAACACTGGTTAAAGCAAGCAAAGGAGAGCCACCAATGAACAAAATAGTTGATAAAGAGTATCTTCTGAATGCGCCTGAAGAAGAGTATATGAATGATGAGCAGCTTGATTTTTTTAAAACTCTACTTACGGATTTAAAAAAAAATACCATGCTGCACATAGAAGAAATGAAGATGCAATTGAGTGAACCACCAGAGATAAACGACGATGTGGATCGAGCGCAATACGAGGAAGATTCAAGAATTGGTTTACGGATTTTAGATAGAGAAAGAAAACTGATACGTAAAATTGATAAATCACTCAAACGAATTTCAGATGGCGATTTTGGCTATTGCAAAGAGTCGGGCGACCCCATTGGCATTCCTCGACTTTTGATTCGACCGATTTCGGAATATTGTGCAGACGTAAAACAAATTAATGAAGGAAAAGAGCAGCACTTCCAAAAGCACGCTTAACATACCTAAGAACAAGGCCACAACTCTATTGTACCTATTGTTTTGGCCTGTGCACTGGCTTCTAAAGTGTATGAAATAATCTTAGACAGATTAGTTGCAGGCTAAAAAACACTGGTCTTTGTTGCCATCAAAAATGAATGTTTTTTGCCAAAATTAGTTGTCAGTGCTGTTGAGTGCAGTTACCGTGTTGCCCTAAAAAGTCAAAGGCGACTATTACTCCTTAGTAAAGCGACCAATGGCAAATAATAAATAAAACAAACGACAAGGAAATAGAATGAAATTTTGGATTGTAGGGGTATTGATCCTCTCTTTTAGCGCGTCATTTAAAACGGCGCTAGCAAATGAAGGTATGTGGCAACCCCATCAGCTTGCCGATATCAAAGAACAATTGGTCGCTGCTGGTTTAGAGCTGAACCCAGAGGATATGTCTGATTTATCTAAATTTCCGATGAATGCGATAATTAGCTTGGGCGGCTGTACTGCGAGTTTCGTGTCTGACCAAGGCTTGGTGGTGACTAACCACCACTGCGCATACCGTTCAATTCAACACAACAGCTCAGAAAGTAACAATTTACTGGCTAACGGATTTGTTGCTAAAACTAAGCAAGAGGAATTGGCCGCGGCGCCAGGCAGTCGTGTATATATCACTGAATCCCTTACCGATGTTACCGATAAAGTTACCGGCGATATCTCATCTGACTTAACCGGCAACGACTACTACTTAGCTATCGAAAAGAACCGTAAAGCACTTGTGGCACAGTGTGAAGTAAATAAAGACTATCGTTGTTCCGTGTCTAGCTTTCATGGCGGTGCAAGTTATGTATTGATTAAGCTCCTTACCATTAGAGATGTGCGTTTAGCCTACGCACCACCGTCTAGTATTGGTAAATTTGGTGGCGACACTGACAATTGGCAATGGCCACGCCAAACTGGAGACTGGGCTTTTTACCGTGCTTATGTGGGCAAAGACGGAAAGCCAGCTGACTTCAGTGAAGACAATGTTCCATATAAAAACAAAGCCTTTTTGAAAGTCAAAGCCTCAGGCGTTGATGAAGGTGACTATGTGATGGTACTTGGCTACCCCGGCCGAACAAACCGATATCGCACCGCGGTTGAGGTAGAAAATACCTTTACTTGGACTTACCCCACAGCAAAAGTTTACCGTGAAGAATATATTGATGTGATCAAGCAAAACTCAGCGCCTAACAGTGACGAGCGGATAAAATATGCAAGCACCATTGCTGGACTGGCAAACTACGCCAAAAACTATGGTTCAATGGTTAAGAGTTACAAAAAAGGCGACATGTTAGCCAGAAAGCAACAGCTAGAAACCGATTTGGCAACATGGCTTAGCAAAGACGCTTCAATGAATAAGCTGTATGGAGATAGTTTACGTACGCTCAATAAATTAGTTGTACAGTCTGATCAGAATAAAGAACGTGATTTACTCATGGGTTATCTGGGTAGAACCACCATGATGTCAGTTTCTAAACGTTTACTGCGTTTAGCCCATGAACAAGGTAAACCTGATATTGAGCGAGAAGTGGGTTACCAAGAGCGAAACTTGAAACGCTTCGAGCAGTCAATGGCATCGGTTAATTCTCGTTATGTGGCCGATATCGACAAAGCCATTGTTCTACACTTTTTAGCCAAGTACATTGATTTACCGGCAGAGCAACGTGTAGCTACCTTTGACAAATTTTTTGCAATCCAAGGTAAAGACTTAAGTAAAGCCAAGGTGAAAATTGACCGAATGTATGCTGCTACTAAGTTGGGCAATGAAGACACGCGCTTAGCCATGATGAAAATGTCTGAAAAAGAGCTACGTGGCAGTTCAGATCCGTTTATTCAATTCGCAGTGAGTCAATTTGATTACAACATGGCAGAAGAAAAGCGCGACAAAGCGCTAGCGGGTCAGTTACAACGGGTTAGACCTGACTACATGAAAGCCTTGATAGCGTTCAAAAAGTCTCGCAAAGAGGCCGTTTATGCCGACGCCAACAGTACGCTAAGGATCACCTACGGCAATGTCAAAGGCTACAGCCCTCAAGATGGCTTAACTGCCACGCCATTTACTACGACCGAAGGCATGCTGGCTAAATATATCCCAGGAGATGATGAATTTGATTTGCCCGCCAAGCTTCGTCAAGCCATTTTAGACAAGCGATATGGTAGCTATGTTGATGAAACCATGGGTTCAGTGCCAGTTAACTACTTGAGTACTCTGGATATCACAGGTGGAAACTCAGGTTCGCCTACTCTTAACTCAAAAGGTGAGTTTGTTGGCTTGGTATTTGATGGTGTTTATGAATCCATTATTGGTGACTGGGATTATGATCCTGTCTACAACCGCGCAATCCACGTTAGCAGTCCTTTTATGCTGTGGGTAATGGATGAAGTTGACGGTGCCCAAAACCTCATTAATGAAATGCATATTGTAGAGTAATCTTGCTATTTGGTGGCCCCAATTGGGGTCACTGTTCCCCTCAATACCTCCTAACATGTGACCGATGCGGCCAATATTTGGTAACATATTGAAGTGCATCAACAATTAGAATATACGATATCATCCGATATTGTTTGTAGTGGTGATCGATGTGAAAAGAAGGAGAACGAAAAAATGGTATTCCAAGGACGTCAACTTGCTAACTTTAGCTTGTTGTATTTTGCAACGATTGCAGCACAGTTGGGTAATCTGGCTTATCAAGCCCAAGAGAAAGAGTTTTCTTTTTTATCTCAGCTAGTCCCTAGCGTATTGTTTTTGTCTGTACTGACGATTCCCGCTTTGTTGGTTGGCTTGTTGCTTGGTCCCAAGGTTGGTATTGCGGCGTTTGATAATCGGCCTTCAGTCAATAGAGCTCAATTCAAACAAGCAATTGTTTTTACCATAGTGTCGAGCATACTGTTAGGCAGCGCCTTGCTAGTGCTGCGCTGGATGCTTCTAGCCTATTTACCCGCTGAAATACCTGAATATGGTTTTCGTGGATTTGCGGGGGGTACTGTGGTTTCTATCAGTGCGGCCGTGGGTGAGGAAGTATGGTTTCGATTTGGTTTGATGACCTTAGCGCTATGGGCAGCTCAGAAGTTTGTTAATAATCGCTCATTGACGATAAAGCACGTTTTGCCAATTATTGTTGGCATAGGTGTGTTGTTTGGCTTAGCGCATTTGCCACAACTAGCCTCTTTTGGTGCCGACACCCAGTTTGCTGTTTGGGCGACCATATTGGGTAATATTTCGGTCAGTATCTTGTTTGGATGGTGCTTTTGGCGTTATGGTCTGGTTTATGCGATCCTTGCTCACTTTAGTTTGGATATGGTTTTGCATGCTCTGCCAGCGTTATTTATCTAGATATTCAATGACCTAACAATGAGACTGAAAATCTAAAAGTGACCCACATCATGGAACAAGTTCCCGAGTTTATTTCACAGTTGCCAACACCTTGTTGCTTGATTGAAAAGCAAAAATTGCAACGCAATATTGCAAGGTTGTCTAATCATATTGGTCAATTGGGATGTCAAATACGGCCCCATGTGAAAACCCATAAGTCAATCGATGTTACCCGTGAAATCATTAACGGCGGCAATGTGAAGGGCATTACGGTTTCTACTTTACGCGAAGCCCAACACTTTTTCGAACATGGTTTTAGCGATATATTGTATGCGGTGGGGATCACCCCAAATAAACTTGAACAGGTTGCTCAGCTTATGCAATCTGGCTGCGATATTAAGATCGTATTAGACAACCCAGATATGGCTAATCTCATCCTGCAAACAGCGCAACAGCTGGCATGTACCTTTAAAATCATGATCGAGTTAGATACGGATGGTCACCGATCTGGGGTTGACCCTAAAAGTGATGAACTTATTGAAATAGCCAAGATGCTTGAAGGCAACGAGTACACTCAATTAATCGGCGTGATGACCCATGCCGGTGAGTCATATGCTTGTTTTACTCACGAATCTAAATTGGCAATGGCAAAACAAGAGCGGGATTTATCTTTGTTGGCCGCAGAGCGACTTCGCCAAGCTGGCTATGCATGTGATGAGGTCTCCATTGGTTCATCGCCAACTGCCCATGCCATTGATAACCTAGATGGCATCACTGAGGTAAGAGCAGGTGTGTATGTGTTTTTTGATCTCGTCATGTCAGGTCTTCAAGTCTGTAATCAAGAAGACATTGCCATGTCGGTGTTAGCCAGTGTAATTGGCTATCAAAAAGACAAAAATTGGGTTATTACCGATGCGGGTTGGATGGCCATGTCCCGTGATAGAGGAACACAATCCCATTCTGTTGACCAAGGTTATGGCGTGGTACGAGACCAACAAGGGAAGTTATTGGGCGACTATATTGTCAATGATGCTAATCAAGAACACGGTATTGTTCGCCATCGTGATCCTAACCATGGATTTTCAATCGACGCATTTCCACTGGCTGGTAAGGTAAGAGTACTGCCTAATCACGCCTGTTCAACCGCCGCACAGTTTGACCACTTTATTGTGGTAGACCAGGACCGCGTAATTGCCCAATGGCCTTCGGTTCGTGGTTGGTAAATTTGTATCTGAGTCACAATAAATAAAAATTACTCGCCATTTCACATTTATTTTACTTCTGACATCGTAATCTGAACTCTCAAACAAACAGGAGAGTCCCATGATTAAAAAAATAGTAATTAGCGCTGTATTATTGGCAGCAATTCTTGCAGCAGGTTTTTATGGCACTAAGTCATGGGTTAAGGGGTTGCTGCCCGACAAGGCGCATTTTGAAGCGATCAAGCAAACTCAAACCGGTGACCTTAGTTACGTCACGCAAGATGTACCTAGTTATCGCGGTAAAATACTGGCTGTCGTTACCAGTGTTGATAGCATGGGAGAAGACAAGCAAACGGGTTTTGAGCATACTGAACTAGCTCGAGCCTATTGGGTTTTTGTTGCCAATGGTTTTGAAGTCGATATTGCCAGCCCTCTTGGTGGCAAACCTCCGGTTGTGATTGATGGCGAGGACATGGGCGCCTATGATTATGCGTTTTTGAACGATAGTGCCATTCAAGAGCAGGTTAATAACTCGATTCCCCTTTCTCAAATAAATCCTGAGGACTATGAAGCTGTGTACTTTGTGGGTGGCAAAGGCACCATGTTTGATTTCCCAGATAACCCCGATATTCAGCGCATCACCAAATCACTGTATCAAGATGGCAAAGTAGTTAGTGCAGTCTGTCATGGCCCTGCCGCACTGGTGAATGTTGCCTTGGACAACGGCGAGATGTTGCTTGCCAATAAGCAAGTAAGCAGCTTTACCAATGAAGAAGAGTTATTTTTAATTCCCGATGCCAAACAAATTTTTCCCTTCTTACTTGAAGATAAGTTAAAAGCACAAGGTGCACAGTTCCAGCCAGGCTTAAAATACTTAGAGCAAGTTGTTCAAGACGGTAAACTCATTACCGGACAAAACCCTTGGTCGGTATGGAAAATGGCAGAAATGGTTGTGGCAGAGCTAGGTTATCAGCCTAAAGCGCGCAAACTGACGCCTGAAGAATATTCAGTTGCGTTATTAATGACATACAAGCTGGATGGTTATGACGCTGCGCTAAAACTGACTGAGCAACATGCCTCGGAGTACCAAAGGATCCTAATTTTGATGCATGGCATTTTGGCCTTTATGGAATGGGATATTGCGGAAGGAACTGACTTACTGTCTATTGCTAACAATATAAAAAATCTCACCGAATAGTGATGAGTTATTACTCATGTCGTAGCTCCTTGCTGCGGCATGAAACCGTCTCTTTTGAAGTTACTCACCCTGTCGTCCTTTTGCTATTTTTAGCCAGTAATGTTCTTATTTACCAAGATGCGCATTCTGATGTTGCAGAATGTAATTGGTATAAGATCTGGTTTTTAGTAAAACACTTCAATTAGGGACGATTCACCAATGTTCAGATTACCTCATTTTTTCACCCCACTGTTTTTCGCTATCTTGGCTATGTGCCATTCCTCGGTTTACGCTCAAGAGACCCTAAAAATTGGCGTGGTTGGCTTAACTCATACCCATGTGCATTGGATATTTGAAAGCTAGAAACGGGGAGAGATTGAAATAGTCGGTATTGTCGAGTCCAATAAAGCGCTCGCTAAACGCTATGCCGCTCAGCATAGTTACAGCATGAATAAAGTCTATCAATCGATGGATGAGCTATTTGCCCAGCAAAGTGTCGACGCTGTAACCGCCTTTGGCAGTATTTTTGGCCATTTGGACGTGGTGAAAAATGCCGTACCCAGAGGCATTCATGTGATGGTAGAAAAACCCTTGGCTATCAATATGGATCACGCTCAGCAAATGTATGATTTAGCCAAAAAGCACAATATTGAATTACTCACCAATTACGAAACCACTTGGTATCCGTCCAATCATCAAGCTTATGAACTGGTTAAATAGGGTAAAGTGGGTGACATCCGCAAGGTTATAGTCAGAGATGGCCATAAAGGACCGGCTAAGCTAGGAATAAACAGTGAATTTTTAGATTGGCTATTGGATCCGGTGCAAAATGGTGGTGGTGCCATTGTTGATTTTGGCTGTTATGGCGCTAATTTAATGACGTGGTTAATGGGTGGCAAACTGCCCAACAGCGTCACTGCTGTTACTCAACAGTTACAGCCGCAAAACAATCCCAACGTCGACGATGAGTCTGTCATTATTTTAACTTACGACAAGGCGCAAGCTATCGTGCAGGGCTCATGGAATTGGCCTATGGGCAGAAAAGATATGGAAATTTACGGACTAACAGGAGCTGTGTATGCAGACAACCGCCATACAGTTCGCACTCGTTTGGCCAAAGGCTACGATGGGTATGATGAAACTATTTCGAAAATGCCAGAGCGGGCCGCGCCATTTGATGATCCGTTTGCCTACTTCAAAGCATTAATCAATAAACAAATTACGCCAAAAGCCCATGATCTTTCTAGCTTAGAAAATAACATGGCCGTTATGACGATTTTGGATGCTGCCAGAGAAAGTGCTCGCACTGGCAAGACAGTCTATTTTGGTGAAAAATAAACGGAATTAAGCAACCCCCGTTTAAACCGGTTTACCCAGATGCAGCAAGATTGATTGCTGATTCTTTTTAGTCATTTTACTGACAACAAGTAAAAGTGAATTATCAATCAATCTTTGTACTTCGCCTACAGGAACCGTCCCATCAAAAAAAATCGAAATCCAATGTTTTTTGTCCATATGATAACCCTCGGTAATGGAGGGAAAAATATCACGAATAGCAACCGATTCATCAGGGTCACACTTCAAGTTCAACATCATAAAATCATTACGCCAACCGATTAATGCAAACATTTTATCTTTTACCTTAAAAACATGCACATCGTCACCGAATGGAAAGGTTTCTGTTGTTTCGGGCTTTTCTAATAAATACTTTTTGAGTTCTTCAAAATTCATATCGTTAATTTTTCAACTAGTTAACTAAGTACAAACACGAGCGTCAATGATTCTGCAAGAATAAGCATATCAACGCTGCTAGTTTCAGTAAGTGATTAAAATGACACACCAATTCGTTTGTTTTATTGTAATAGGACTGTATACAACCGCCAAGTAATAGGGAAGCTTCCGTGAAATATGAGGAAACGCTGTTTATCAGTGACAAAGACTCTGAAACTAAAATCGTCAAGTTACATGATCTCGGTCAGGAGCTGGTACACGATGAAATTCATGATCCCTTCCATATTCAATTAAAAGACATGTCATCGGGCGAAATATTGATGCGCTTTGATTATGGTCAGGACAATGGCGATGATGATTTTGGGCTGGAAGGTTTTAGCTTTAGTGTGTCACCTAGACATAATTATTTGATTGTTAAAGAGGTGCAATATGGCGTGAGCCTCGACAACTTATACGCTTCAATCTATTGCTTGAAAAATATACCCTGCTCCCCGATAGATGAACATTCAGGGATCAATCCAGAATATATCTCAACGTTTACGTCATATTATTTTCTTACTCTCTTGTTTAGCCCAGATGAACATGAAGAAACGCTATGGGTGCACGGCCAAGCGATTGATAGGTTGAACACCATTGATGTATATCGTTTTGGTGGTGTGAAAAAAGGCCTAAATGACGATAATGTGAGTCTCGCAAAATTTCATATTGAGTCTAGCTATCCCGCTGTAAAATTAGAACTAGCGCTACGTGACAGACGTTTCCAAGGTAATTTAACGGATTCTCAAATCGTCAATTCTTTGCAACAAGTGTCCTTGGAATCGGACAAAAAGTTATGTACGTTAGATTGCCGAACGTTATTACCGATAGATAGCCATGCTAAGATGTTACGCCACAGTTTACTTGGTTCGCGTATTTTTAAATGCGATTTAACTAGCTTGCAGGCTAAGCTGAATTCCCTTGGAATACAAAGCGCCCTTTTATCGCCCTTTTATCGCGCTTTCAATCAACTGACGATGAAACATCAAATACACGGTGTTTCTGAGTTTTTTAGTGCTCAACAAGAACACAAAATCGACGCTATCTCATTGTTGTTAAGTCAGTTTGATGACTATGATAAAACCGATGCTGAAGTGATTGCGCAGGTTCAAAAAATTATGCTGATTGAACCGCGCAGCTAAGTGAAAGTGGCAAAATATTCGCATAAAAGCTAAAAGCCGTGATAGGTCACAAAATCTTCGTTGTCGGCTCGGGTGGATCGCACATGGTTAGCATCAAAATCGTCGTCTGGATATCCCATGGCGATACAAATCATGATGGCTTCATCATCAGGTATTTGCGCGTATTTATGCACAACATCTGATTGCATGATCCCTTGGCCATTGATGACGCAACCTAAACCTAAGTCCCAGGCTGCGAGCACAATGCCGTAAGCCAGCGAACCTAAGCCAAATTGGGTAATGCCTGCGGGTTCTAAGGATTTGTCATAGGTTAAAACCAACGAAACCGGCGCATCAAATTGACGAAACCCGCGCATCATCCATTCCATGCGTTTTTCTTTGTCTTCTCGGGTAATACCCATCACTTCAAACAGTTGAATGGCCACATCAATTTGCCGCTGCCGATGTATTCCTTCATAGTCTTCTTTGTAGGGGAAGTCCCGCACATGGGGCTTGCCCGCGAGGGTATTTTCTGTATTGCCTTGACGGATTTTATCTAATACATCGCCCGTCACCGCATGTATTTTCCATGTTTGGGTGTTGTATGAAGAAGGGGCCCATTTGGCGGCATTGATAACAGCATCTACCATCTCTTTTGAAACAGGCTTTTTCTTAAAACCACGCACGCTCTTTCGAGAGGCAGCAAACTCAGCAAAATTCATAATTGTCTTCATTTTTGAAATGTTAATAAAGAGTAAATATTAACTGAGTGGGTTGCAATGATACGGAACATCAACTTTTTCAATGCATTACCATTCGAAACATTGATTGTATGATGGGGCTATTGGTCGCTGTTAGCGTCGCGTATTCGTTCTAAACGCGCTTGCTCTTCGGCGAAGGCAGCTTTGATTTCTTCAAGCACGGTGTCCACATCGGCATCGCTGTCGTCAAACTCAAACTGTCCCGTAAGCTCCGAGTTTGCAGTGAGTTCACCCGCCTCAAACAAGGCCCACATTTCTTCTGCATAATGGGTTTGTTTTAATTCAGGGGCAAATTCGCCGTAATAATCTGTCATGTTGCGCACGTCACGTTGCAACATGCTAAAGGCATTATTGTTGGCAGCAGCGTCCACCGCTTGGGGAAGGTCAATGATCACAGGGCCATAATCATCTACTAGTACATTAAATTCTGACAAATCTCCATGCACGATACCGGCACACAACATCAACATCACGTAGTGCATAACTTGGGCATGATCTTCTAAGGCTTGTTCGGCAGACATGGATACATCATTTAACCGAGGTGCCACATCACCATCATCATACGTCACGAGTTCCATTAACAGCACGCCGTCATAACAGCCATAAGGTTTCGGGACTCTTACACCGGCTTTTGATAACGTGAATAGTGCGTCTACTTCAGCATTTTGCCAAGCGTCTTCTTGCTGCTTGCGACCAAAATTAGAGCCCTTTTCCATCGCGCGAGCACGCCGACTATTTCTTACCTTTCTACCCTCTTGATACTGCGCTGCTTTTTTGAAACTGCGCTTCATGGCTTCTTTGTATATTTTGGCGCAGCGGATCTCACCCTGACTTTTTACCACGTACACGGTGGCCTCTTTACCACTCATCAACTGGTAAAGTACATCGTCAATCAGACCATCTTCTAACAATGGCTGTAAGCGCTTTGGTATTTTCATGCCGCGTTTATACAGCAGTCCATGCTGTTTTTAAATACCTTGAATACGAATAAGGTTTGCAAAATGTGACCAACCACAACATTGTTGAGGTGTTTATTGTCCGATTTCTGGCTAAACTCAACGCACTTAACTGTTATTTGTGTGTATATTGGACAAAAGTTAATACTAAGAGTCAGCTGCGAATTACCTATGAGTAAAGACATCCAAATTGGCATTCCATGCGTTTATGATGCTTTGTGTTTTTGGGCTGGGATTGGCTTTGCCGTGTTTGTGTTTGGCTTAATAGGCGCCGTGTTTTTTTCGGTTTTAAGAGAGCGACATCTCCAACAAAAAAAGCGTGAGCAAAGACGCTCGAAGCGCAAAGCAAAGTCTCAATCCTAATTTGCGTGATTGTTAACTATCAATAAGATAATGCCCCATTCTCGAGGATTATTAGAAAATCAGTGATACAGTTTTAGCAACTCATTTGTGCAACATCTACTTTAAGGAAAAATATTATGTTCCGTGCCCATCTATTGTTTAGCCTAGTTATTGCCACTGCGCTTTTTGTTGGTTTTCAACCTAAGGTTGCTGCACATGGCACCGAGAAGAAATCTATTTTAGTTACCGGAGCCACGACCGGAATTGGTCGTAACTTAGCGGAAACACTGGCTAAAAACGGCTACCACGTATATGCCGGTGCTCGCAAAGACAAAGATATACAAGCGTTAAATGCGATTGAAAATATTACCGCGGTGCGCTTGGACGTTACGAAGCAAGACCAAATCGACGCAGCGGTAACAATGATCGAGCAAAAAGGAACCGGGTTATATGCCTTAGTCAATAACGCTGGTATTGGTGGCGGCGGTCCTGTGCTAGAGACGCCAGTGGAAAACCAAACACATATTTATCGCATCAATGTGGAAGGTGTATATCGAGTAACAAAAGCGTTTGCACCATTGGTAATCGAGTCTAAAGGACGCATCGCAACTACGGGGTCAATCGCCGGAACGCTTACCAATAGCCGCTTGAATGCCTACAGTGGCAGTAAACATTGGATTGAAGCGTTCACCGATGGATTAGCTGATGAAATGTCCTCTAAAGGGGTGTCGGTAAGCGTTATTGAACCGGGCAATTATCAATCACATATTCGTCGAAGCACCTTGCTACGCTCTTTTGCACAAATAGAAGCCGCTGGTGGTGAAGTCACTGACGCAATGAAAAAGCAATACGAACAAACAGCCGCTTATGAATTAACATTGAAAAAGCCAGATGACGTTTCAGCAGCCTATATGCATGCTCTATTTGATGAAAACCCGCTGCGCCGTTATGTGGTTACGCCCAATCAACAGGAACAAGCTGTAACGATCAACACGAAAGTACGTCAGTTGGTGGAATTAAACCAATGGGGACCACATAGCTATAGTCGTGATCAATTGGTTGAAATGCTGGATAAGGCGTTGGCTGAAAAAGCCAAGGGAAAAAGTCAGTAGAGCGGTTTACATTAGGACAATGAGCACAGCGTGTTTCTGTGCTCATGAATCAAAAAGGTTGAAAACACCAGCCATTGACCACGCAATCAGTTTTTAAACCCATTCGTCTACAGTTAAATTATTTTTTGAAGCGACGAGATGACAAACCCATAAGGCCTAATGCTAAAATAGCCAGCGTAGATGGTTCGGGAACGCTTGTGGTTTGATTTGCAATTTCAAAATTGATTGGCTGTGCAGCACCAGAGCGAACTAACGAAGACCACAACAAATCACCTTGCCCAAGGTAGTTCGATGATGTTCCAGACCACTGAATAAAATCGCCAACTACTGGCATCCAAGTAGCACCTGCTGGTGACCCGTCAACCATTGATAATGTTGGACCATTGTGACCGCCACTACTGAAGGTAGGAGTAATGAGTGGATCATGTGAAAGAAAGGTAAAGTCAGCGAAAGGCGACGTGCTCGAAGCGATATCACCAAATGTTATCCAGTCCCATCCCATGCCTGGAGCCCATGTATTATCATTGTTGTCTAGCACAAGTGTAAAGTCATATTGATAC
Organism: Aliiglaciecola sp.; assembly: GCA_028356795.1. Taxonomy (GTDB): domain Bacteria; phylum Pseudomonadota; class Gammaproteobacteria; order Enterobacterales; family Alteromonadaceae; genus Aliiglaciecola. Next base: position 21,854 of record JAOMVH010000034.1, read on the forward strand.
TCACCATTGTTCAAATCTGTTAGTTCATATTCCATTGTTAACAATGAAGCATTCGCTGAGTTAAAAACGCCAAGCAACAATATTAACGCTAGAGATTTCACCGTATTTAATTTTTTAGACATGATATTTTCCTATACTTCTACATCTTTCCTAT
>JAOMVH010000035.1 GCA_028356795.1 Aliiglaciecola sp.
AACATAGCCAATCCAATTATTGAGGTGTCAAAATGACTAAACGTACTAATAAACAATATCCAAACGATTTTAAGCAAGAAGCGGTGGCACTGGTGACTGAGCAAGGTTACTCAGTTGTTGAGGCAGCCGCTTCACTAAATATAACGGATAAGCTTCTTTATAATTGGGTAGCTAAGTTTAAGCAACAAAGTGAAGATTCTGAGTTATCGAAGGATGAGCGAGCTGAACTCATTCAACTCAGAAAAGATAAAAAACGCTTGGAAATGGAACGCGAAATATTAAAAAAGGCTTCAGCGTTTTTTGCAAAGGAAATGAAGTAAAGTATTCGTTTATAACAAGTTTAGGTAAACAGTACCCGGTTGCTATGTCGTGTAAAGTGATGAGAGTAAGCAGATCTGCTTACTATGCTTGGCGCAAGCGTCCTGCGATAATAATAAGCGCAGAAAAACTTAACATGCATCGCAGAGCCAAAGCCCTATTTAAAGCAAGTAGAGACAGTTTGGGTAGCCGTGAACTTGGGAAAAAACTTCGCAAAGAAGGCTTTAAAATAACTCGCCATCGTGTCATTAACTTGATGAAACGACTGGACTTAATTGTTAAGCAGCGCGTTGCATATAAGGTAACAACGAAGCGCAAGCACAGTGATGCTGTGGCTGACAACTTGTTGAACATGAATTTTAATCCAACTGGGCCAAACCAAGTGTGGGCCGGCGATGTGAGTTATTTAAAAACGGGCGAAGGCTGGCAGTATTTGGCTGTCGTGATGGATTTATTTGGCAGGCGCATTGTCGGCTGGCATACGTCAAAACGTATGACTACTGATTTGGTCGAGTTGGCATTTATGAAAGCTCATAGGCTACGACGGCCACCAAAAGGCATCGTTTTTCACAGCGATAGAGGCTCACAATACACGAGCAAGCGCTTTAGAAAACTGTTGAGAAGTCTTCATTGCCGGGCAAGTATGGGTGATGTCGGTGCGTGCTGGGACATAGAGAATATAATTTACAATACTGGAAGTAATAATCTGACCCGTGCTGGGATTGATGAGCGTTTATCTTTGTGTTGACCTGTCGGTTATTACTATCCAGTAATTTAATTATATTCAGCGTCAGTGACCTAATAGGAGCATTGTATTGCATCGTCTGTGTCCAGTCCTGAGCTGACTGCTTGAGGATACTGATATGAATGTAAGAAACAATGCAAAAGAGCTTACACTAGGCGTTGATACCCACCTTGATAAACACGTTGCTGTTTTAATTGACAACATTGGCCAGGTAGTCGATACAAAGGAAATTGCCGTCACAAGTTTTGGCTATAGAACCATGTATACGTGGTGTAGCTCGTTCGGAAACGTCAAACAGGCCGGAATTGAAGGAACTGGTACATATGGTGCGGGTTTGTGTAAATATCTACAAGACCAAGGTGTTGCAGTTTTTGAAGTCAATAGACCCAATCGTGCGCGCCGCAGACTGCGAGGCAAATCCGACCCAACTGATGCAGAAAATGCAGCCCGTTCAGTGTTAGCTAATGAATCCACTGCCATTCCTAAATCACATGACGGCACCGTAGAAGCATTAAGGTTTTTGGTAGTTGCAAGGAAAAGCTCAGTTAAATCAAAGACTCAAACCATCAACCAAATCAGAGCCTTACTTGTTACTGCACCAGAAAAGATTAGAGAAAAGTGCTATGTACCAAGCTCTTATCAATGCGTCAAAGCTTGCGAAAAACTAGAGGCTGAACCAAATAATTTAGTAGAATCATCATTGATATCGGTAGTGCAATTACTCGCAAAAAGGTGGCAATTGTTGGCTGCCGAGTTAAGAGATATTGATAAGCAATTAAAAGTTTTAACGAAAGAAAAAGCACCAACACTGATAGAGCAATATGGTGTCGGGACATACGTGGCAGCCACTTTGTTAGTGACGGCAGGTGACAATCCAGACCGATTGAAAAATGAATCGTCATTTGCCGCACTGTGTGGTGTCAGCCCTTTAGAAGCCTCATCAGGTAAAACTCAGAGGCATAGGTTGAACCGTGGTGGGGCTAGAGACGCTAATAATGCGCTTTGGACGGTGACATTGATACGCATGCGAAACGACGCAAGAACTAAAAAGTATGTTGATAAGCGTGTCACCGAAGGTAAGTCGACAAAAGAAATTCAACGGTGTTTAAAACGATATATTGCTAGAGAGTTGTTCCCAATAATGGTGTCAGATCTGTCATGTTTAACTTAGTGTTGACATAGGAGCGTCAATGCTGTTGTAGAAAGATTCTTCGGCAGTTTGAAGCATGATTGGTTGTTCAAAGTTGCGCAACCAACAAGAAAACATATGAAGCAAGATGTTGCTGCATATATCAAATATTACAACGTGGAGCGGTTGCATTCATCGAATGGTGATCAATCACCCGTTGAGTATGAGAACTCCTTTAGAAAAGTGTCCGGTTGGAGTTGACCAGAACATACATCTCGCGGAGTTAGTAAAAACTTTATAGACGCATTTTACGATCCAAAATATTGTTTACTTACTTTGGGTGAAAATAGCTCAATTGGCCAAAACATCTTAGTCCAGTTAAAAAGTGCACCCAACAAGTAACTAAAGTGGTGTAAGATCCCCCTTGTCAGCCAATGCAATAATGGCGTCGATGTCATCTTCTGTGCTGATTGATGAACCTTAGAAATTTCACTAGTGCCATCATTTTGTATAGCCATATTGCCGAATGGTCTAAACGTTGTGTGAAATGCATCGTCATGAATAAGGGATGGGTCATGACTAAGATAAAGAACCTGTAATAGTGAAGCTGCTTCAAAGGAACCAAACGCACTTGCATACTCCAAATAAAGTATCGCTCGCTCAACGTCTTGTTCTAATAAATTCCCTTTCAAAAGAAGATAAGCAAATTGGTAAAAGGCTTATGGATTATTAAGTTCTAACGTTTTTTATACCAGTTTATCGCCAATGCTTTCTCAATATTTGGGTAGAGTTCTCCGCTTTTTATCATTTTCGCTAATGCAACTTGTGCATCAGAATCACCATTATTGGCGTCTCATCTTTTCAAATAGGGAAGGCTCCCAAGGACGCATTGCCATCAAAATACCCATGTGTTGTCGTTTGCTTAAGGGCAGGGACGCGTCTTCTTGATTTAGCTCTGAGGCTTCTTTGGTAAGTTGATTTAATTTACGCTCAATTATGTCGATTGAGGATTGGGAGTAACGACCACGAATATATAGTCGAAAATTCCATTTTTCATCTTTTTTGGGAGCCATGAATTTCACCATAACTTCCTGTTCCATGAATCGTTCCAATGGGCCTTTAGGGATCCAGCGGAAGTCTTGGGCAACCAATAGTTTGTAATAATTATTTGGCAATAAACTAATAATGTTGAGTTTATCGAGTTTGGCGAGTAGGCGGGTGCATTCAAACTGATCAATATCATAGTGTTCAATCAATTCTTCAAAGGTCCATGCATCTCTCACACAAACTGCCACAAGCAGCAGTTTGGGGTCGGCTAAAAGCTGTAGTTCTTGTTCTTCTGTTAACTGGGTGAGCTTTTCAGTGTGTTGCTCTGTGATTAAAAACAAATCAGAAAGATTCATCTGCAAAAGATCGCAAATCTCTTCCAATCGTTCCAACGTGAAGTTATTAGTCGAGAAGATACGTTTGATGTTGGCTTCGCTCATGGATAATTTGTGCGCCACCTCTTTGTAGGTGAGTTGATGTTGTTTTAATAAGCTTTTCAACGTGGTGCTGATTTGATTGATCTGACTCATAATGGCCTTTGGTATAGTATCAGTATACTTGTCGTTGATAATGAGTATACATTATTTGTTTATGTTTACATAAATGATACTAAAGCCTAATGTTTACCTCGTTCACAAACAACGAGGAAGAACATATGAAACGTTTAACAACAGCAATTATTTTGACATTGTCTTTGCTATCTAATGTCACGTTCGCTCAAGATTCAGTTCACCATAGCGGCCAAGCTAGCAAGCATTCAGCCCTTGCAGCCTCAGAAGGCCTTGCCTCTACCGCTACCGTGGCAAGTGCGGCTATTGCTGTACCGGTTGTTGTGGGAGTAGGTGCTAGTATCGTTGCTGGAAGCGTTATTGCAGAAGTTGGCGATTCAATCTCAGAAAGTGCCAGAGCATCACATGCTTCAAGCCACACTCATCATCACACATTGATCATTACTGAGCGCACTATCACTGCCGATCCTGCGCCAAATCAAGCGATTAAAAATAATAATGAAACTAAGGATTAAGCCAAGAGGGCATGAAGAGTAAACCTGTTTGCTAAATGCAATTTTGAAGGAGAGATGGATATGAAACGTTACTTATTTTTATTGATACTAGTGTTGAATTTACCCAGTGCATGGGCAGGAAGCCAAAGTCAGGCTGAAGCGCTTCATGAGCCTGCTCAGATCATTAAATTCTCTAAAGATGTAGAGAAGTATGCGGCATCAAAAGGCGCTAGAGCATTTATCATCGCAAGAAAAGGACGGCCTGAAAAAGACCTTCCTAGAGGAATAAAGTTCACTCATACCGCTGTGGCTATCTATTCCAACATTACCCTTAATGATGGTGAGGTGTTGCAAGGTTATGCCATTCATAATCTATATCAAGAAGCGGATAGGCGTGACAGAAGTCAGCTAGTTGTGGACTATCCAGTAGATTTCTTTTGGGGCGCGCAAGAGCTAGAAGCTGGCATACTTATTCCTAATCAACAGGTACAAGAAAGCCTAATAGCGTTAATTGCCTCTGGTGACGCCACAAAACTGCACAACCCAAAGTATTCAGTGATTGCTAATCCGTTTAATAGTCAATTTCAAAACTGTACGGAATACACGCTAGATTTGCTAAATGCCTCCATTTACCAGAGTTTGGATCAACAGCAACTCAAGGCTAATGCCAAAGCGCACTTCACGCCACAGCGGGTAAGAACGAGCCCTTTCAAGTTAATGTTTGGTTCGATGCTGATGGATGATGTCACTACAAAAGACCATAAAGGAAAGATTAAAACCACAACATTCTTGTCATTGGGTAGATACCTTGAGGCTAATCAACTTAGTGAACACTTTGTCACCTTCAATAAAGATTCGATTGTGCACAGCTTATAATCAATTTCCGAATACTCGAATCAATTAGCTTGAATAAGCGCGGTTAATAATTAAAAGGAATCCAAAATATGAATAATTTAACGATAAACAAAACTCTTGAAGGACCAACAAAGTCATATCGATACGCCGCTATTTTGGCTTTAGTCATCGGTGCTGGCGCATATTGTATTGGGCTATTTAACGCCGATATGTTGCTGAATGAAAAAGGCTATTATTTGATAACACTATTGTATGGTTTGTTTTCGGTGGTTTCGTTGCAAAAAACGATACGTGATAAAGCTGAAGGTCTGGCAACTTCTAAAATATATGGTTCTTTATCTTGGGCTTCGTCAGGGCTTGCCATTGGTTTGTTAATTATCGGATTAATCAATGCTGATTTGTTATTAAGTGAGAAGGGCTTTTTTGGGATGGCTTACACCCTTTCATTGTTTGCTTCGGTAACCGTGCAAAAGAATGTCAGAGATACGCAGGCGACTAAAACAATCGCTGTCGGCCCAGTTGAGCTAGAAGATACCGATCAGCCCATACAAAATTAACCTTGAACAAAAAGAAAACGGGATGCTTATGCATCCCGTTTTGCGTTACATAACCCGCAGGTTAGTCTTCGATACGATATTCAGTGGTAATATTTACTTTGGCATTTAGCATTAACATGACAGAACAGTATTTTTCACAGGATAATGCAACGGCTCTGGCAAGGTGCTTTTCGCTGATATTGTCGCCTTTCACAATGTAGGTAGCATGAATGTCTGTAAACACTCTTGGTGCATCTTCTGCCCGCGTTGCGCTCAACTCACAACGACAATCAACCAGTGGTTGTCTGGCTTTTTTCATGATCTCCACAACATCAACGGAAGAGCAGGCACCTACCGAGATTAAAACTGATTCCATTGGTGACAGTCCATTACCATTGCCATCTAGTGTTAATGATTTTCCCTCTTCGGTTGTACCCTCAAAAATCAGATCTTGTCGCCAAGTTACGGTTGCTTGCATGAATGTATTACCTCAATATTTACGTAGTTCTATATATTCGTTGATGGGCGTTATTTTACTAGTGTGATCCTATCTTTACTTAGTAAAATACGTTTTTGTTTAAACAGTGCACCCAACGCCTTTTTATATGCGTTTTTACTTACGCCAAATCGGTTTGTTATCTCTTCTGGCGAGCTTTTGTCTGTGAGAGTTGATAAACCACCATGGGCTTCTAGGTCGTCAATAATTTGATCGGTTAAATCATGTCTTGCTTTAGCGCTATGAAATTGAAAACATAAATCGATTTTGCCATCGTCACGAATGCGCCTAATAAACCCTTTGGTGCGTTCGCCAACGCGCACGGGTTTAAATATATCGTCTTTGAACAACAAGCCTAAATGTGTACCATTAATAACCGCTTTGTATCCCATGTCAGTACGGCCACAAATGATTAAATCAGCCTCTGAGCCTACTTTGAGGTCATCACCTTCTTCTTCCAAAAATTCCCGTAGCTTGGTTGATGCCGCTAATCGTTGAGTTTCTGGATCTTGGAATACATAAACCACATATTCAACACCTTCAGACAAGGGCTTTTCTTGCTCGCTAAAAGGGACAAGCAAATCTTTTTCTAGGCCCCAATCTAAAAAGGCGCCCACGCTGGTGAGACTTTTTACTCGCAATACAGCCACCTCATCCACAAAAGCTAACGGGGTTTTTGTGGTGGCAATGATCCTGTCTTCACTGTCATGATAGACAAACACATCTAGGTACTGACCTACCTCACAATCTGCGGGGGCAGTATTACTGGGCAACAAAATTCTTTCTTGTTGTCCGCCATCGAGATAAAAGCCAAAAGGTAGTTGGTCAACAACCTCAAGGTGATTCATAGTTCCAATTTTCAGCATATGCCTGACTTTTCGAGTGAAATGAGTAAACTATCCTTTAATGGTTATTCACCATCTTCACGGATAGGGTTAGGATGCCATTGTATCTTAAAAACACGGAGGCAATAAGCGCTTGATCAAACTTAATTGTGACTTAGGGGAAGGCTATGGCGCATGGAAAATGCCACATGATCAATTCATTATGCCGTATATCGATATGGCAAACATTGCCTGTGGATTTCATGCCGGTGATCCCTTAGTGATCCAAAAAACCTTACAATGGGCAATTGAAAGCAATGTTAGTATAGGCGCACATCCGTCATATCCCGACCGGCAAGGGTTTGGAAGGCGAAGTATGCAAATAGAAGCCACAGAGCTTACCGCGTTGATCCACTATCAGGTATCGGCGTTAAACGGTATGGCTCAGATTCAAGGTGCCTCGGTCGACTACGTCAAGCCCCATGGCGCTTTGTATAACGATATGATGGTAAATCCGATTATTTTTGAGACCCTTGTTAAAGCCGTGAGTGGTTTTGAGACAAATCTTCCCATAGTGATCCAGGCCACACCGGATTGGCAAAGCTTTGCAGCCATAGCAGATAAATACCAAGTACCTGTTTGGTATGAAGCCTTTGCTGATAGATCCTATCGCGATGATGGAAAGTTAGTGTCTAGGCAAGAGCCTCATGCCGTTTTAAGCGCTAGCCAACAACTTTTACAAGTGGAAAACTTGGTTTCAAAGGGACAAGTTACGACTGAATCAGGTAATACACTTGCATTAAAGTTTGACACAATATGTGTGCATGGCGATTCACAAAATGCGGTAGATACCATCAAGCATCTTTGCCAAACGCTTAGTTTTATCTGATCATGAGTCATCTGGATTGGTCGATAGAAATTGCAGCAGAAAATGCACTCATAGTGTATTCCACCTCAGACTCGTTAGTGCATAACAATCAGCGCATTATGCAATTAAATGATCACTTAACGTTGCAGCAATTTCCTTGGTTAATTAGCGTAATACCTGCCTATCAATCTTTGTTGGTAACCTACGATATATCTCAGGTTGATCATTATTTCGTTAAAGACAAAATCAACAAAGTGATCCCATTGCTGGAAAACAAACCCGAGGATTTAATCGATGATAACTCACGCAGCAAGATCATTGAGCTTCCAGTTTGTTACGACTATCCAAAGGATAATGATTTGTCACGGGTTGCTCAATATTGTGGTATGACTGAAGCTCAGGTAATTGACATACATTGTAACCCTGTTTATCAAGTTTTTTGTTTAGGTTTTGCACCTGGTTTTGCTTATATGGGGCAGGTCGATGAGCGAATTAAGGTGCCACGATTAAGCTCTGTTCGTAAGTCGGTACCCAAAGGCGCCGTTGCGATTGCCGAGCGACAAACCGCGATTTATCCCAATACTTCTCCGGGCGGTTGGAACATTTTGGGCTTGTGCCCGTTAACCTTGTTTTCACCAAATGCTCAGAGCCCCTGTAAGGTGCAAACCGGCGATCGGGTTAAGTTTGTGCCAATCGAAAAAGCTGAATATTTGCAACTTGAAAAACAACAAAGTAAAGAGCCGCTTTGATGGCTCAGTTAATCATTAATGACCCTGGCATGCTTAGCCTTATCGTTGATATGGGGCGAAGTGGATATCAACATTTAGGGATAAGTGAAGGGGGCCCGGCAGACAACTATTGTTATCAGTGGGCAAATCGATTGGTATGCAATCATGTCAATGAAGCCTGTATTGAGATTGTGGGACAGGGTTTCACCTGCACAGCAGATAGCGCATGTGTTATTGCAATTACTGGCGCGGTAACTGAAATAACCGTCAACGATGCTAAGCACTCAATATGGCAGAGCATCGAGCTCAAATCCGGCGATACCGTCGAAATTACCCGCGCTGACAATGGAATGCGTAGCTATTTGGCGATACAAGGCGGCTTGTTGGTTGAACCAGTATTCGGCAGTAAAACCACCGTGATGCGAGATCAACTTGGTGGTCTGTATCAAAATGGTGTGCCGCTAAAACCACAAGACAAAATTGAGATCACGGAGCGACTACCATTAACCCATCCTCAAAAAGCGCCGCCTGACGCTATTCCTGATCATTTATCAAACATGCCAATTCAAGTTGTTGAGGGATATCAACAAGGGCAATTTACTGATGCACAAAAAGCGCTTTTCTATGGTCGCAGTTATTGTGTTGAGGCTAATTCAAATCGTATGGCGATCCGATTGTCTGGCGATCCCCTTGTTATGCAGACCCATAGCCTTATATCCGAAGGGATCACCAAAGGCGCCATTCAAATACCGCCAGATGGTTTGCCTATTGTAATGTTAAGTGATCGACAAACTGTTGGTGGTTATCCGAAATTGGGTTCGGTTCTGTCGGTGGATTGTGATCGGCTTGCACAAATGGCACCAGGCACAATCATTGGCTTTATGCCGATTGATATTCATCAGGCCCATAACATCATTACGTTACACAGACGGCGTCTTGAAACCTGGTATTCAGCATTAAGCCCATTGACCTAATTTTGCTATAACCTGAATGGGATTTTGGCGGTAATGTCACAAAAGTCTACATGCTTAACTTTGCCTGTTATACAATACCGTTCAGGCATTAGCCAAATGCAAAAACATAATCAATATGATTAGCTGAATTAAATGCAGGTATAAACTGAAACCATGAGTCGTCCTACTGAAATCCAGATCGATTTATCGGCACTAAAACATAATCTACAACAAGCCCAGCGTCTTTCACCTAATAGTCACACCGTTGCGGTCATTAAAGCCGACGCCTATGGTCATGGTGCCGTAGATATCGCTAAAGCACTACAAAATGATGTGGCGATGTTTGCGGTTTCTAGCGCACAAGAGGCCATGGATCTGCGTAACGAAGGGATCGCGCTACCTATTTTATTGTTAGAAGGTTGTTTTTCGGTAAATGAACTGAAAGCTGCATACTTACAGGGTTTTGAGGTGGTTATGCATAACCATTGTCAGGTTGGAATGTTGGATTCTGTCGATTCATCTCAACCTATAAATGTATGGCTTAAAGTGGATACAGGTATGCATCGTTTAGGTTTTAATGAAAGCGATGTCGCTGACGTATTTGCAACGTTGGCTTCGAATAAAAAGGTCAATAAAATTGTCTTGATGACACACCTTTCGATAGCTGATGAGACAGATGATGTTTTTACCCAACATCAGTTGGAAAGGTTTTCGCGCAGTTATGACACCGTGAGTGAAATGACGAGTCAATCGATAGAAACCAGTATTGCTAATTCTGCTGGGATTATGGGATGGCCAAATAGTCGCAGTCAGTGGGATCGTCCGGGCATCATGCTTTATGGGTTATCCCCCTTTGCTTCAAATCAGTCAAATTCCTTGAGTATTCAGCCGGTCATGACACTTACCTCTAAAATCATCGCCTTGCGCACGATTCAAGCTGGAGAGAGTGTGGGGTATGGCAATACGTGGCGTGCAAGCAAAGAGTCAGTTATTGCGACCATTGCTGTGGGATATGGTGACGGATACCCAAGAAATGCCAAATCAGGTACGCCTGTTATCGTTAATGGCCAGCGAGCGGCATTGTGTGGGAGAGTTTCTATGGATATGTTATCTGTAGATGTGACTGGGCTAACGGATGTGACATTGGGCGCTGAGGTAGAATTATGGGGAAAGAATCTTAGTGCAAATGAAGTGGCCAAATGGGCGCAAACTATCGGTTACGAGTTAGTGACACGCCTTCCTAAACGTTTGCCCCGTCGAATTGTAGAATAGAGATAGATAAAAACGTAAAAAAAGCGAATGGTTTATTCGCTGTCTTCATCACATGTTTCATCAGTACATTCACCATACAAATATAAACTGTGGTGAGTCAACTTCATGTTGTTTTGTTTTGCCACTTCATCTTGTCTGGCTTCGATAACGGGATCTTCGAATTCAATCACTTTTCCACATTTAAGGCAGACTAAATGGTCGTGATGCTTTTTATGGCTGATTTCAAAAACCGATTTTCCGCCTTCAAAATGATGTCGATTTAAAATACCGGCGTCATCAAATTGGTTGAGCACACGATATACGGTTGCTAAACCTATTTCTTCACCTTGTTCGATGAGAATTTTATACACATCTTCCGCACTTATATGCTGATTTTGCGGTTCTTGCAGTATTTCCAGTATTTTCAATCTGGGAAGCGTAATTTTAAGGCCCGCTTTTTTAAGTTCTTTATTTTGATCCATCTTGATATCTGCAGGGAAATGATACGCTTATTATAGGGAAGTTAATTGATATTGAAAGGAATAGCTGATGAACAATTTAACACTCTTGCATTGATATTGGATTATTCTCGACTTATTGCTCATGCTTTAATCGAATAGTGAATGATTGGGTTATTAAGCTTGCATCAAGCAACAGAACCATAGATATTATTATATACTGCATCATAAAAGTGCAGTTACTCCCTGTTTTGACTCAATAAATCGAATAATTTGACGATAAGAAACTAATGAAATGCTGGATTAGACCATGAATCTTAATGTTGTTGGACGAATCATCGCGGGATTTGCATTGTTTGGGTGCATTATCATCGCAATCAATGTGATCTCTTATTTTGGCTTGGCTGAGATAGAAGACTCTGCCGAGACGGTTGTTAATCAAAAGATGCCGGTACAAGCCAAAATGTTGCAAGTACAAACAGGTATTCTTTCTTTGGCAAAAGTGTCAACCAACGGCTTCTATGAAGATTCATTGACAGAATTACAAAAAAATCAGCAAGAATTCTCTGATCTCGCCAACGTATTTAATCAAAATATCTCGCAGCTAAATCAAATTATTGACAACTCAAATAGTGTTTACAAACAAGGCGAGGAACAAGCGTTATCTTACATTGAACAGTCACAAGCTATGTACCAAGCGCGCTTAACACAACTTGAATTGGACCTTGATATTCAGTCATCGAGTCGTGACCTATTAGCTATTGCTGATGAAGCTAGTGCACTGATGCAGGACTTGTCTTTTTTAGAGGGCGACGATCCAAACCTAGAAACACTGATTGGTTCAGGTCTTAATGTGGATAACAAAATCACTTCGATTTTTACCTCGATTAAGGAATACACAACGGTTACAGATAGTGAGTTGAGCGAGACAATTAAGGGTGATATTGAATATATTTTAAGTAATATTCAAGCTGACCTGACTTATATTAACCGCTTGGCTGAGACCATCAATACCGACGGTTATGTTGCTTCGTTCAATGAGCAATATGCCATGCTAACGGAGGGTTTTAGTAAATCAGGTGGCTTATTTGATATGCAATCACAAAAAATTGGTTTAATTATCAAGGCCGCTGAACATAACCGTTTGGCCAATGACCACCTTGATATTGCAATTGAGCAGTTTTCCCAAGTTTTTAGTCAAGTCAATGAAGATACGTTGAACGGACAAAACGACATTATCGATACGGTACAGTCGAATATTCTCAAAGGTGTTGTGATTGCCATTTTAGCGTTGATCATTGCGATTATACTGGGCACACTTGCTGCTCGTAGTATTGCCAAACCGGTTGCCCGAATTAATCGCAGCTTATCGATTATCAGTAGTGGTGATTTAACTCATAAAGCTTATTCTACTAATGATGATGAATTCGCCATATTGGCAACTAATGTAAATCAGTTGACTGAAAGTTTGCATCTGGTCGTGAGTCAAATTCATACCCAAGAATCCGCCCTTGAACAAGCAACAGAAACCAGCTCTCGACTGGGTAATCAAACATTAATGCAAGTTGAACAGCAAAAACAACAGGTAAGCGAAACGGCAACAGACACCAATACTATTCGTCAAACCAGTAAAGCAAATACCGAACAAATACAAACTGGAATGGAAATGCTACAAGCGGTTAGTGAGCAGAGTTCTGCCGTTTCTGAGCTAGTAGATAAAACTCACAAACAGATATCCGATCAGGCCAAACAAGCTGAGCAATCCTCGACCATTATTCATCGACTTGAAGAAAACAGTAAGAAGATTGGCGGAATTCTTGATGTGATTAAGACGATTGCTGAACAAACCAATCTATTGGCATTAAACGCAGCTATTGAAGCGGCTAGGGCGGGTGAACAGGGCCGGGGATTTGCCGTTGTTGCCGATGAAGTTCGCACGCTGGCAAACCGTACTCACGATTCAACCGAAGAAATAGAATCTATGATAGCTACACTTCAAACTGATGCGGAACAGGCAGTAAAAGCGATTGGTGAAGGTAGTGAATATGCCCAACAAAGTGAAATTCAGATTAAAGAGGTAAATCAGCAAGTATCCGAAATCGGCGAGACCATAAGTGGTTTACGTAAGATGAATCAAGAAATTGTTAGTGTCACTTTAGAGCAAGATAGTCTATTTGAAAATGTCGCAAATAGTTTAAGCAGTATTGTGGAACTGGCCGAAAAGAGCGCTCAGACAACCCATGCATCAACCGATGCAACCAAAGAACTAGATCAACTTATGGCGGCCATGAAAAAGGCCGTAAGTCGCTTTACCTTGTAGTTTATGTGTATGACTTATCGTTAGACTTATCTTTACATCCTATGCCGTATAAATAACCATCAGAAATACAGACTAAAAAACCCCACTGTAAAGTGGGGTTTTTTATTTGGTCATCGTTTTAAGGTGTGACTAATTTAGTTCTAGAATAAGGTATTTAGGCTAGCTCGTCTAAACACAACTCTTCGTTAATTTGTTTACACCATGCTTTTACGCGTTCTTCAGTGAGTTCTGGTTGACGATCTTCATCAATGCCCAAACCAACAAAATGGTCATCATCGGCCATGCCTTTAGATGCTTCAAAATCATAGCCTTCTGTTGGCCACTGACCAACTAAAATAGCGCCTCTTGCTTCGACGATATCCCTCACCATTCCCATCGCGTCAAGGAAGTATTCGGCATAATCTTCTTGGTCACCACAACCAAAGATAGCGACGAGTTTGTCGGTAAAATCAATTTCTTCTAACTCAGGAAAAAAGTCATCCCAATCACATTGGGCTTCACCGTAATACCAGGTAGGAATACCGAATAGAAGTAAATCGAATTCAGCAATCTGCTCTTTAGTGCTTTTAGCAATGTCGTTAACGTCGATTAGGTTTTTGCCTAATTCTTTTTGGATCATTTTGGCAATGTGCTCTGTATTGCCCGTATCACTACCAAAAAATAAACCAACACTTGCCATTATATCTTTCCTTTCATTTGTGTAACTAAATAGAGATTATCAAACACCAGAACTTTCGTAGAAGATCTGGATCAAACCTTTTGCAATGAAACCAGCGCAGCCCAAGAACAAGACGACATACACGACGACTCGACCAACCAAGGGTACATCGTTCTTTTTAAGAACGTCGTGAATTGCAAAACCGATCAATGCAAACAGTACCAACAGGGTTAGGTTCATAACAACAGCTTCGATTTGCTCGTAATATTCGCTTAACATCTTTTTTCCTGTCTGCAAAAACGCGCAGAATATAGCACATTTACTGATTCAAGCGAATCGCCTTCTAACATTTTAATCAGGTAACCCATTCTTTGCTGATTTGTTGGCGTTCGCTATCATAAAATTGTCAGTGCACCATGTTAGCTAGTCTTTATTTCACCAGAAAATCAGACACAATTCGATTGAATGTGTCGGGTTTTTCGGCATGCAGCCAATGGCCAGCTGACGAGATGATTTTTGCTTGGCTATTGGGGAACAAGCGCATGATATGAGGACGGTGTTCGCTCAAAATATAATCTGACTTGCCACCCTTAACAAATAGCGTTGGTGAGGGATAGGAAGACTCAGATTCAATGGATTCAGATAAATAACCATAATCTCTTTGTAACAAAGACAGGTTGAATAACCACTGCCAATTGCCATTATTGTTTATTAAGCTTTTTAACAAAAATTGTGCGACACCTACTTCTTCTAAGTGCTCAGACATTACCTTAGTTGCGTCGCCTCTGGACTTTAATGAATCTAATTCAACGGCGTTTAGGGCTTTGAACACGTTATGATGTCGAGCGGAATAAGCCACAGGCGCAATATCTGCTACGACTAGTTTATGGATTACCTTTGGGCGGCTCAAAGCAACTTTCATTGCCACTTTGCCACCTAATGAGTGACCAAGTAAGTGAGTGTGTTGTACTTGCAGGTGTTCCAACAAACGAACGACCGAATGAGCATAGTTTTCAAAAGAAAATTCATTACTTCGTGGCGACTTTCCATGATCAGGTAAATCGACACTTAGTATATTGAAACGATCTTGCAGTGCTCGTTTAACCATGGATAAATTATCAAGATTACCAAATAGCCCATGCAATAACGTGAGATAGGGCTTGGACGGTTCATTAGAAGTTAACTGGTAATTCAATATTGTCATTATGGTTAAGTATTGTTGGTTGAAAAACGAGTAGCCCTAGTGCAATAAAATTGCACTAGGTATAACTGAGGTATTTATTTACATATTTGGATAGTTCGGGCCACCAGCTCCTTCAGGGGTTACCCACACAATATTTTGGGTAGGATCCTTGATATCACAGGTTTTACAATGTACGCAGTTTTGACTATTAATCTGCAAGCGCTTGTCACCTTCTTCGCTTTCCACAATTTCATAAACCCCAGCAGGGCAATATCGTTGAGCAGGTTCATCGAATTTGGCTAAATTAACTTCAATGGGGACAGAAGCATCTTTTAGTTTCAAATGACATGGTTGATCTTCTTCATGATTGGTATTCGATAAAAATACTGAAGACAACTTATCAAAACTCAACACACCATCTGGTTTAGGGTAATCAATTTTGACGTGTTCACTAGCCGGCTCTAATGAACCATGGTCAGTAGAATGGTCTTGCAAATTAAAGAGTGCCTTACCACCGAGTATATTTTGTTCAAACGTGTTGTAAGCGCCGCCCCAAAATGTGCCATATTTATGCATTGCTGCACCAAAATTCCGTGATTTAAATAACTCTTCAAACAACCACGAGCTTTCGAATTTTTCCGCGTATTCTATTAAGTCGGCTTGCACTTTATCAGTCTTTAGCGCATCAACTATTGTTTCTGCCGCCAACAACCCTGACTTCATTGCGGTGTGATTTCCTTTGATTTTGGCAAAATTTAACGTGCCAGCGTCACACCCAACCAGTATTCCGCCAGGAAAGGTCATCTTCGGCAATGCGTTGTAGCCACCTTTCGCTATGGCTCTAGCTCCGTAGGAGACGCGCTTACCGCCTTCTAGGTATTGTTTGAAAACTGGATGGTGTTTCATTCGCTGAAACTCATCGAAAGGGCTTAAATGTGGGTTTTCGTAGTTTAAGTCGAGAATGATCCCGACCAAGACTTGATTGTTTTCAGCATGGTACAAATAACTGCCGCCGGTTTCTTTTGCCAATGGCCAACCTGCGGTGTGAACGACCAAACCTTCTTGATGTTTTTCTGGGTCAACATCCCAGATTTCTTTAAATCCAATTCCGTAATGTTGCGGAGATTTACCTTCATCCAGTGAATATTTCTCAATTAATTGTTTGCCTAAGTGGCCGCGACACCCTTCGGCAAAAACAGTGTATTTTGCCCTAAGTTCCATGCCAGGCATGTAGCTATCTTTTTGTTCGCCACTCTCACTGATGCCCATATCGCCAGTGATCACACCACCGACACTGCCATCTTCATTGTAGATAATGTCTGAAGCTGCAAAACCAGGGAAAACTTCCACACCCAGTTGTTCTGCTTGCTCTGCTAACCAACGGCAAACGTTGCCCATGCTGACTATATAATTTCCATGGTTGTGCATGGTTTTAGGCGCCATAAAGTTGGGTAGTTTTCTTGCGCTGGTTTCGTTATTCAAATAGTAAATATGATCTTCTGTTACTGGTGTATTAAGTGGCGCTCCGCGTTCCTTCCAATCGGGGAATAACTCGTCCAGTGCTCTGCTTTCAAAGACCGCGCCAGATAGAATATGTGCTCCTACTTCTGAGCCTTTTTCGACCACACATACCATTAATTCTTGTTCATTTTGCTGAGCTAACTGCATGATTTTACATGCCGTTGAGAGTCCGGCTGGACCTGCACCGACAACTACAACATCAAACTCCATCGATTCGCGTTCCACAGGTTTCTCCCCTTATAGTGATCTATTAATTAAAGAAATAAATATTTTGACTACTATCACTGACAGTTAACCTGAAATGAATACTATATCAACAATCTGAATAGTTGGACCAGTTGTGTTCAAATCTATATCGCTAACGTTTGTGGAGCGTTATAGTGCTTTAAAATCAACAGGTTATGTGCAGTCCTTGCGAGTTGTTAATGTCTGTGTGTTCGGTCAATGAAAAGCCATATGCTGCCAACCCTATCATACAAAAAACTAAGCTTAAACGGATTTTATGGCGTATGATCTGTAGTTATTTGTTGGCGCTGTTTGAAAGGTAATCTAAGCGCTATTGGTTGACGCTAACGTCAACAGCCAGTAAATTTACGCCACCCTACAATTGAGGTCGTTTAAAGCGTCCTTAGAATGTCATCGACACTTACTATCCGATAGAGGTAAATATGAAAATTTTAGTGCCGGTTAAACGTGCAATCGACTACAACGTAAAAGTGCGTGTTAAAGCCGATAATTCTGCAGTGGATTTAACCAACACAAAGATGTCTATCAATCCATTTTGTGAGATTGCAGTTGAAGAAGCCGTTCGCTTAAAAGAAAAAGGTGTAGCGACGGAAATCGTGGTGATCTCTGTTGGAGATAAATCCTGCCAGGAACAACTAAGAACAGCACTTGCACTAGGTGCTGATCGTGCGATCCAAATTGATACTGCGGACACCTTAGATTCTCTTCAAATCGCTAAGCTACTAAGTAAAGTTGTTGAAGAAGAGCAGCCTGGACTTGTTATTCTTGGAAAGCAGTCGATCGATTCTGACAACAATCAAACAGGTCAGATGTTAGCTGCATTAACTGGCATGCCCCAAGGAACGTTTGCGTCAGAAGTGGTTGTCGACGGAGAAAAAGTTAACGTAACCCGAGAGATTGACGGTGGGTTGCAAACAGTATCCTTGTCATTGCCTGCGGTAGTTACTACTGACTTGCGTTTGAATGAACCAAGATATGCGACACTACCTAATATTATGAAAGCTAAACGTAAACCACTTGAGGTGAAAGCGGCTGCGGAATTTGGCGTTGAGCTTGCTTCCAATGTAAAAATCCTCAAAGTGACACCCCCAGCGCAACGAGAAGGTGGTGTGAAAGTCGCAGATGTTGCCGAATTGGTAGCGAAATTGAAAACTGAAGCGAAGGTGATCTAATGACAGTTTTAGTATATGCAGAGCATGACAATCAACAATTAAAATCAGAAACACATAAATTGGTAACTGCCGCCAGCAAAATGTCTTCAGATGTTCAAATTTTAGTGGCTGGAAAAGGCTGCGCGTATGTCGCACAACAAGCAGCAAAGATTGCGGGTGTGAGCAAAGTACTGGTTGCCGATTCCGCTGACTATGAATATCAGTTGGCAGAAAACATCGGTGATCTTGTGACTGAACTAGCCACGGGGTACACCCACATCGCAGCAGCAGCTACTACAACAGGCAAAAATTTTATGCCGCGCGTAGCTGCATTGTTAGATGTCGCGCAGATTTCAGATGTCATTGCAGTTGAATCTGAAGATACTTTCGTTAGACCGATTTATGCTGGTAACGCCATTGCAACTGTGCAAAGCAGCGATACTAAGAAAGTTTTGACTGTACGAGCATCAGCCTTTGATGCTGCAGATGAATCTGGCGCAGCGTCAGTAGAGAGTATTGATATACTTAAGGTATCAGAAAAGTCTGCTTTTGTGAGTGCCGAATTAACCGAATCAGAGCGCCCTGAATTGACTGCTGCTGAGGTGATCATTTCTGGTGGTAGAGGCATGCAAAATGGCGAGAACTTCTCGTTGTTAAATGGTATCGCCGATAAATTAGGCGCTGCGATTGGAGCATCACGTGCAGCGGTTGATGCTGGTTTTGTACCAAACGACATGCAAGTTGGTCAAACAGGAAAAATAGTCGCACCGCAACTCTATATCGCGGTCGGCATATCGGGCGCAATTCAGCATTTAGCGGGCATGAAAGATTCTAAAATCATTGTGGCCATTAATAAAGATGAAGAGGCTCCGATTTTCCAAGTGGCCGATTATGGTTTGGTTGGTGATTTGTTTGAAATATTGCCAGAGTTAGAAGGCGCATTGTAACAAGCTAAAACATATAACGAAGGCAGCCTATGTGGCTGCCTTTTTTTTAGGATAAATTACATTTATAAAAGGTCGCTGATTTACTTTTGGGGCTAATTTGTTGATACCCAATGAACAATAAAATATTATTATATGATTAATAGATTTATTGTTTTGAGTAATATTATGACTTCACTTAGCGCCAAGCACTTTTCTATCGGGGTGTGCGATTATCCCGAACATGTTCCTGCTGAAGATTGGCAAAAACATGCCCGTTTACAACAATCTTTGGGCTTGTCCTGGGTTCGACTTGCTGAGTTTTCTTGGGCAAAAATTGAGCCAGCTGAAGGGCAATATCAATGGGAATGGTTAGATAATGCCATTGATATTTATGCGCAACATGGCTTGCAAGTTGTTTTAGGGACTCCCACCGCAACGCCGCCTGCATGGCTTATCACCGCTCATCCAGAAATCTTACCGGTAGATGAAAATGGTCAAGTAAAAAAGTTTGGCTCACGACGCCATTATGATCATGCCAGTGAAACCTATCGAGTTCACTGCGTAAGAATTGTTACCGCTATGGCAAAACGTTATGCCAATCATACCGCGGTAAAAGGATGGCAAACAGATAATGAGCTGGGGCATGAGGGCACGACTGTCTCTTATGGAGGAGCGAGTGAAGCTCGTTTCCCACTTTGGTTAGAAGAAAAATATGGGACATTGAATAAGTTAAATGATGCTTGGGGAAATGCTTTTTGGAGTCAAGATTACACAACTTGGCAACAAATCAAAGCGCCAAATTTGACTGCGGTTAGGCAAGCTAACCCTTCCCATAAGCTAGATTATCAGCGTTTTTGTTCAGACATGATTGTTGAGTTCCAAAAATTACAGATCGAAATTTTGCGCTCTGTTTGCCCTGAACACTTTATTACTCATAACTGCGTTATATTTTCGGCTGAATGCGACTTGTATAAACTAGCTGAAGGTCTTGATTTTGTAGCATGGGACAGTTATCCGATTGGAATGCTTGAGTTCTTTGCGACTTGGGAATCGGAACAAGTAAAAACCGAGTACGCTCGCACCGGATCACCCGATTTAGTGAGTTTGAACCATGATTTGTACCGCGGATTATTATCCCAAAAACATTTTTGGGTGATGGAGCAGCAATGTGGCCATGCCAATTGGGCGCAATTTAATCCTTTGCCTGCCGATGGGGCGGTTAAGTTATGGACTGCACAAGCCTGGGCCCATGGCGCCAGTAGTGTGATTTATTTCCGTTTTAGAGCGAGTCATTTTGCTCAAGAAATTATGCATTCTGGTTTGTTGAAGCAAAATGGACAGCCAGACCGTGGTTATCATGAAGTTGAACAATTAGCTATTAGCGATTTTGAGTTGGGCGAGAGTGATAACCGCATTGCGGTTGTGCACGACTACGAGAGTTTGTGGAGCTATAACCATCAACCCCACAATCAAGATTTAAGCTATTGGTATCAATTTGTGCTGTTTTACAGTGGATTAAGAAAGCTTGGGTTAACCGTTGATATTGTGCATCCCAAGCAACTTAAACAACGCAACTATAAATTGGTGGTTTGCCCCGCACTGACTTTGCTGACACCTGAATCGGCAAGATCCATCAAAGAAATGAGCGATTCAGCCAAATTCATTTTTGGTCCCAGAACCGATTTTCGAGATCAATACGGTAAGGCGGCAGAGCAAGGCCAATTTCAACAATTGAAATCGCTGATTAAAGGGCAATTACTCAACTTTGATTCAATGCGTCCTACATTAAATCAGACCATTATCAGCTCAAAGCCAAACGACGTACAGCACCAAGGACGATTATGGTGCGAATCGTATCAAGCCGATGAGTGCCAAACATTATATCGCTATCAAGGTGGGCCGTTGGATGGGCAAGCGGCCGTGATTGAATCACACAGTGCAATAACGGTAGGTGCATTGAGTGAATCATTGATTGAAAGTGTGATTAAGCAACAATGTAAATCATTGCATATACCAGTTGAAGATGTTTCCTTGCCTGATGGTGTGCGAGTAACGCAAATTAATAACAAACAGTTACTGGTTAATTTTAATCAGCATGCTATTAGCGTTAAAGGGCAGGAACTTTCGCCCGTCAACTATAAGCTTGTATGAGTTGTAACTACCTATCGGTATGAAAGGCCGATAGGTAGTTTTTAGACGTTATGCTTATTGCAGTGAACAACAACCCCATGATTACACAGTGACTACCGAGTTATCATCAAATGAGATTGGTGATGTTACATAAGCATCAGCATTCCAATCGTTTTCCCATTCTTGGTCATCAAGCAAATAACGGAATTGATATTCTGCATCTTTGGGCAATTCGACGGTTGAAGAAAAGCTGCCATTCTTCAGTTTTTTCATTGGTATCGAAGATAAGTCCCAATCATTGAAATCACCGACTAAGCGAACATTTTCTGCATTTTTCGCTTCTTCTTTGGTTAATTTGAACGTTACCTTGCACACAGGTTTTGATTTTAAATATTGCTTTTTGAAACTCATTTTTCACTCCTGAAAGAAA
>JAOMVH010000036.1 GCA_028356795.1 Aliiglaciecola sp.
TTCTTACATATATGTATTAGAGCGTTGAATGAGCGCTATGATGATTGGTCACCAAAGACATTAAGCATTAATGTGTGATTACAAGGCTTATAAAATTTGAATACAGCACCGAAAATTCTTCAAACATCGAGTGAAAAAGTACTGCTTGATGCAATCACTAATAACTCTGTGCTAATCGATAGTGAAGGCAACATTTTAGTTGCAAATTCAGCTTGGGTTGAGTTTGCTCAGCAGAACGATGGTGATTTACAAAAATGTGGGGCCCCGAACAATTATTTCGATGTATGTCGCAACGGTGATGAAGATGCTCAAGCCGTTTCCAATGGTATCAAGTCAGTTCTCTCTGGCGAAATAGACATTTTCGAACATTATTACCCATGTCATAGTCCTACCGAAAACCGTTGGTTTATAGTAACGGTAAAAAAATACTTGATTAAAACTGGCGAAATTCGCGCTCTTGTCAGCCATAGCGATGTCAGTGCGTTGATTCAACGGCAAAAAGATATAGAAGCGCGAGAAAACCGCTATCGCTCAGTTATTAACTCCTTGGTAGAGGGGATGATAATACAAAATAGGTCAGGTCAGGTTGTTAGTTGCAATGAAGCGGCCGAGAGATTACTTGGCGTGTCTGAAAAACAGATGATGGCAAGTCAATCTATACTGCCTACGCAAAAATTATGGCGACAAAATAACGAGCCTTATCCTTTGCTCGAGTTTGCGTCAAACTTGTCTGTGTCAGTAACAAGTCATGTTAGAGATCTGGTGATTGGTGTTGGTGATAACCCTGGTTGCAATAACGGCAGAAGAAAATAAAACAAGAGAAATTACACAGTTAAGCGAAAGACTTAAGTTGGCTGCTGATAGTGCCAATCTTGGAATTTGGGACTGGGATATAAAAAATGATCATCTCACTTGGGATGATAAGATGTATCACCTTTATGGGATCCACAGAAACGATTTTGATGAGGTGTATGATGCTTGGGTCAGTGGTATTCATCCCGATGACGCAGAGCGCATGGATCTCCACTTAAAGGATGCACTGTACACCGATATACCGTTTGAATAGGACTTTCGTGTTGTTTGGCCCGATGGTTCAATACATATTATTAAACCGTCTGCAATAATTACCCGTGACCAAAAGGGTGTGCCAGTGCGCATGGTTGGTGCCAATCAGGAAATTACGCAAAAAGTTAAGGCCGAAAAAGAACAACAGAAATTACAAAGTCAACTTCTCCAATCTCAACGTTTGGAAGCAATTGGTACTTTAGCAGGCGGAATTGCCCATGACTTCAATAATCTCCTAGTGCCTATTCTGGCTATGACAGAAAATGTTCAACAAGTATTGCCTCCTTCTAGTGATGAATCTAAAAAATTGGATGTCGTAATACGTTCTGCGCAAAGAGCCAAGGAGTTAGTGTCTCAAATTTTGACTTCTAGCAAACAAAGTGAATTTAAAAGGGAGCCAATCTTTTTAGATGAGGTTACTCTCGAAGCACTAACATTTTTACGCTCTACTATTCCCCAACGCATATCTATTAAGAAAAACATTAACCCTGGACATCCTGCAATATTAGGGGATTCTACTCAAATTCATCAAATCATTGTGAACCTGTGTATTAATGCCGTACATGCGATGCCAGAAGAAGGCCAGTTGACGATTAGTGTCGATACAGTTCTAAATAAGCATAAAAATATTCATAGCGAATTTGTTTGTTTAACGATTCAGGATAACGGTTGTGGCATGGATGAAAATACACAAAATAGAATATTTGAACCCTTTTTCTCCACAAAAGATACTCAGCAAGGCACTGGATTAGGTCTACCAATAGTGATGGGGATAGTTGAACAGCACGGTGGTCGTATTGAAGTTGAAAGCGCAGTGGGAAGAGGCAGTGTATTCAGAATATATTTTGAAGCTGATACCGACAATAAAAAATGCGAGGACAAAAAGATAACAGAGTTTTAACTGGTAAAGGAAACATCTTATTGGTTGACGACCAGCAGATGGTTTGTGAAACAGGAACCTTGTTATTACAAAATATTGGTTATCAAGTAGTGAGTTTTACCGATCCTTTAAAAGCTTTGGAATTTGTTCGTGAACAGCAACAGCCTTTTGACTTACTTATCAGTGATTACAGTATGCCTGAGTTAGACGGTGTTACACTTATTAACAAGGTAAGAGACGTTTATCCTGATATTCCAGCGGTACTATGCTCTGGTGATATAGATAGTCAGTCAAAATTAACTAAATCTGCCATTAATAAAGTTCTCTCGAAGCCCTATGGCTTAGCAGAAATCAGTCAGGTGATTGATCAAATGCTGAAAAATTAATTATGAGTTAAGTGACTTTTAACCCTAGTATCGATTTAAAGCTTCCCCAACCTTTGGCGCAGATTAAACACACCACAAAACCTTGCGTCCCCACTCTACATTGCGCAGTTCCAGTCAAGGAGGTGCGACATTGGTGGTTACCGCACGCAGAAATGAATCAGCTTAAATTCATATGGACATCAGGTATTTCCCCCCCCTTTATTTAAACTCATGCCAAAAATCATCCGATAATTTATACATAAGGCAAAATGATGAAGTTAGTTTTTTATTCAATACCTAGGTTACTTTTTTTCTCATGAAAAGTATTGTGTGTGAAGCTAAATCAGAGTCCTACACCATTGCTTATTCAGCAAGGGAATCTGCTCACCCAGAAATTTATCTAAGCAATACTCAAGCTAAATCAAAAATTAAAATCACAAATTTTGCCGGTGGTAATGCTCACAAGCTGCCTGGTTAAAAATGGGAAAAAGACGACCGCGTAAATAAATAATTATTGAGGCCTTAGTCTAGTGTAAACATGCATTGCCAGATCGCCTTGCATACCAAAGAGAAATAACGGCAAGTACCGCTCAAAAAATCAAAACACTTGAGGAAAAAGCTTAAGCGAACAGCATTAGGGCTTCGCCGCAATGACGGCAGCTTTTATTGATCTGATGCAAGAGCAAATTGCGAGAGCATGCGGTTGTATTCTGGTTAAATAAGTAGGTAACGGCCAAGCGGCAAAAACGTGTGAGATTTACAGACGAAAACTGAAAGCGGCAAGTTACCGCTCTCAGTTAAAGCCCATGTATTCTAACGAGTTGCTCTTCTATAGCGCAAGCTCAACAAACCAAGCACGAACAGGCTAAGCGTTGCAGGAGTTGGAATGGCTGATGGTGCTGAAGCCATACCTGCAACAAAATTGCTTGGCGTACCAATGTTGTTTATAAAAGATGCCGCTCCGGTGTTGCTGTCAATGCTATAATAATCGCCTGAGGATGATCCGCCATATAAGTCGTTACCCACTGAAACCAAACCAAACATTCCACTGATGCCGAAAGCGCCAACCGACACGCCAGCTCCTGTAAATGGATTGACGGAAACCAATTCATCAGACGTTGAAGCCAAAAACAAATTATTGGCCGCGTCAAAGATAATATCACCTGCAGAGCCGAATCCGGTTGAACCCACCAGCGTTGCGGCACCAGTTAACAAGTCCAAGGTATATAATTGGGAGCCACCAGAGCCGTAAAGGTTACCGAAGTTGTCAAACGCTAAACCATTGATAAAAGTACCAGATGAACCTATTAATGTCGTGCTGGCATCCGCTGCATTGACTTTATATAATTCGCCTTGACTTGAAATACTGTAAATGTCACCCGAACTGTCTAAGGCTATGTCAAACGAAGAGTGTGAAATAGTGTAATCGCCAACAGTACTCGCTAATCCATCAGAAGAATCTGCAACATAAAGCGTATTAAAATCAGAAAAGTAGATAGGCGCAGCGTTTGCAAAACTGGATAGTGTCAAAGCTGTTATTGCTAAAAGGCTACGAGTTATAATTCGCATTGTAATTATTCCTTAAGTATATGCATTATCAAGAGATTCTAGGAATAGCAAGCAATTAACAGGCCAGTTAAAATAACCATATCTAACAATAGGTTACAAGAGTTTAAGAAAAAAGAGGTGCAAGATTGTAAAAATAACGGACATCAAACTCAGGCCAAGGTGGATACTACTGAGACTGAATCAGCAGTCTCAAACAACAATATAAAATTCGAATCAGTACAGTAGTGAACCAACGCATGGAAATAGCAGGTTAATCTCTAATTGTATCTTATTCCTTGCAATGAGGATTTTCTGCGAATGACAAATCGAAGACTACAAGCAAAGTCTGCCGCAAATTAAACCGACAGACTCATAGCAAATCACCGGGTGGCAATATGGTGTAGGACGACTTATTTCTTTTTGTAGTGTGTCATCAAGCGCTTTCTTTTGCGTTCTTGAGACAACGTCAGTTTATTCACTTTCCCTTCGAAGGGGTTCGCGCCTTCCTTAAATTCCACACGAATTGGTGTTCCCATTGTTTGCAGGGATTTTCGATAGTAATTCATCATATAACGTTTATATGAATCAGGCAGATCTTCAACTTGACTACCGTGAATAACAATAACAGGCGGGTTATAGCCCCCTGCGTGGGCATATTTCATTTTAACTCGACGACTGCGTACCATTGGCGGCTGATGATCTTCTTGTGCCATTTCCATAATACGGGTTAGCATCGATGTATTAATTCGTTTTGTCGCAGACGCATAGGCTTCTTGAACCGATTCAAACAAATGTCCAACGCCAGTTCCGTGTAGGGCTGAGATAAAGTGGATTCGGGCAAAATCAACAAAACCAAGACGGCGATCTAACTCTCGTTTTATTTCTTCTTTGACATCAGTTTTTAGGCCATCCCACTTGTTCACGGCGATAACCAGTGAACGTCCGGCGTTAAGCACAAAACCCAATAAACTTAAGTCTTGATCAGATATCCCTTCTCTGGCATCAATACATAACAATACAACATTGGCTTCTTCAATTGCTTGCAAGGTTTTGATAATAGAAAACTTCTCTACCGCATCGGCAACTTTTTTACGTTTTCTCACTCCCGCAGTATCAATCAAGACATACTCTTGCTCATCTCGCTCCATAGGAATGAAAATGCTATCTCGTGTGGTCCCGGGCATGTCAAAAACGACGACCCGCTCTTCACCCAATATTCGATTGGTCAAGGTTGATTTACCGACATTGGGTTTACCCACAATAGCCAATTTAATTGGCAAACTCTGTAAACGAGCAAGCTGTGCTTCAGCGTCTTCATCATCGTCGTTGCGAGTATTTTCCGGTATATGCATATCGGGAAAATCAGGCGCAAGTGGTTGCAAAGTGGTATCTAACAATTGTGATACCCCCCGCCCCTGAGAAGCCGCTATTTGCGAAATATCTCCTAATCCGATGGAATAAAATTCTGCGCTCTCGCTATCTCCGTCAATCCCGTCGACTTTGTTTGCCACCACATAAACGGTCTTTTCTTGTTTACGTAGATGATTAGCAATACCAATGTCAGCAGGTGTAAGGCCATCGCGTGCATCAACCAAAAACAACACCACATGGGCTTCATCTATGGCTAATAAAGACTGCTCCGCCATTTCCGCGTCGATACCTTGTTCGTCTCCACTTATACCGCCAGTATCAACTACGATAAACTGCAAACCATCGTACTTAGCTTGGCCATATTTGCGGTCTCGTGTTAAACCGGGATAATCGGCAACCAGTGCATCTCGACTATGAGTGAGTCGATTAAATAACGTGGATTTTCCCACATTTGGACGCCCAACAAGTGCGACTACAGGTAACATAATAATTTTCCGTTAAAAACAATGACGGCTCAAATATCCAACAAGGATGATTGAGCCGTTATAGATACTAAATAAAACCACAATACATTAAGAAATTTTGTATCCAAGTCTTAATGCCTGTCAATTTTCACTAAATGATGGGGATCTCAATAGCGACTAACTCGCCTTCTCGAGTCTGGGTATAAAGCAGATTGCCATTGGCAACAGGCGCGGCATAAATACCTTCATCTTCATCGTCTCCGCCAATATCCAAGCGTGAGACAATCGTGCCATCTTGCTTATCTATCCAGTGGAGAAAGCCGTACTTGTCACCCACCACAATGTAAGCGCCACTGACCTCTGGCGCAGTTAGATTTCGCTGCTTTAGGCTGTTCTGACTCCAAAGTTCAACCCCATTACGACGATCGATACTGTATATATTGCTATTCGTATCCGTAACAAAGAGACTATTGCCATCAACAACAATCCGACGATAAGAATTGTATTCACGCTTCCATATTACCCGACCAGTGCGCAGCTCAACCGATGCTAAAGTACCATCGAATGACACCACGTAAACGTTAGGGCCAACAATAATAGGCTGGCTGTCTACATCAACAATTCGTTCAAGTTCAGTGGCACCTGAAGGTGCAGATACGGTTTGCTCCCAAACGGTCTGGCCGCTATTAATGATGTTCACAACCAGTTTACCTGTGGCAGTACCGACAATTGCACCGCCATTTGCCGCCAAGGGAGCTGATATTCCGCGTAAGCTTAATGCTGGTACATCAGACTCATAGCGCCAAACTTCTTCACCCGTCGCCGCATCTAATGCAAACATCAATCCAGCACCGGTATTTACAATCACAATGTTTTCATCCACGGCTGGCGCAGCGATGACTTCACCTTTGATATTCACTTGCCATTTGGTTTCACCGGTATTTGCATCCAGTGCGTAGACTTCGCCATTTTCAGTTCCAAAAAAGACAGTCTCATAGATCACGGTTACGCCACCGGAGATTTTGGCTGAAATACCATCTGACCAGAGGTTTCCAATAGAGCTAAACCAACCTTCATTTTGATAAGTCGCAAAATCTCGCTGCCAAACACGTGTGCCACTTTGTTGTTCAAACGCGGCGACAACACCTTGACGACTTGCCGCAAACACTTTTTCATAAGCCACAGCTGGACGTAAACGAGAATAGTAAAAATCAACCCCACCGGTTAGGTGTTTGGACCAAAGTTGTTTGGCCTCAAATTTAGCGTCAATCGGCTTTAACTTCCTAATTTCCAGCTCTTCATCGTCGGTGAACCAATCCGACATGGTGGAACATCCGGATATAGTTACCACAAAGCTCAATACCAAAGCTTTATACCAATTCGCAGACTTCATAGGCTTACCCATTTACAGCAATCGCTAAGTTATCCAGTTTCATTTTCACAAGTTGATTGTTTTCATCAGCATCAAGTGAATCATTGTAAGCCGCTTTCGCTTCTTCAAACTTACCCTGATTAACAAAAACATCGCCTTTTATTTCAGACACTTGCGCTTTAAATGAGTCTTGCGTTACTAGCAATAAGGTAGATAACGCCTTATCGTATTCACTTAGCGCATTTTGAATTCGTGCCAAGCGCACATTTGCCACACTCTTAATCGCAGCATCACTGGCGTGAGTCGCAACATGTTGCAAATGCTTAGACGCTGCGGCTAGGTCTTCATTGTCTACGGCCAATTTGGCTAACTGCAATGCAGTAAGTACCGAATAGCCATTATTGTTGTTATCAACAAACGCCTCGGCTTGTGCTGTATTGTCAGCATTTAAGCTTGCAACAACAGTTTCATAAGAGGTCGACGCAGTCTCCTGAGACGCAATTTGAGAGTCGTTGTAATAACGCCACCCGTAAAGACCACCAATACCTAAAACAACACCGATGCCGATAGCCAAACCGTTTTCTTTCCAAAATCGTTTGATCGCTTCTACTTGTTGTTCTTCGGTCTCAAATCGTTCCATTTCATCTTCCTCGTACTACTTGCCCAATCTTGATTGGTACAAAATCAATGTTCAAAATATTCGTTAATAATATTCGTTAATTCACTTTTTGGAATGGTTTGCTGTGCTTTATCGCCACCCATAAATTTTACCGTTGCGGTTTGTTGCTGCATTTCGTTTTCGCCCAACAGCACAACTACCGGAGCGCCCGACTTATCCGCACGCTTCATTTGTTTTTTCATATTTCCACCGCCACAATGAGTCTGAATTCTCAGGGTTGAAGAAATATCTCTTAGTTCCTCAGACAATGTCATGGCATAAAGTTCCGTAGACTCGCCAAGGGCTGTCACATAAACATCAACCGGTTTGGGCACTTGGGATGTTAATTCAAGGGTTTGCAACATCAAAACAAGCCTTTCAATGCCCATTGCAAAACCCACTGCCGGTGTAGATTTTCCACCCAACTGCTCAACCAAACCATCGTATCGCCCGCCGGCACATAAAGTTCCTTGAGCGCCCAAACTATCAGTCACCCACTCAAACACCGTGCGATTGTAATAATCTAAACCACGCACCAATCTGGGGTTAATCGTGTATTTAATTCCCAAACTCTCTAGTTTACTGCACAGTCCTTCAAAATGATGTTTTGATTCATCATCAAGATAATCCATCAAACTAGGAGCGTCTTTGATTGCCTCTTGAACTTGCGGGTTTTTACTGTCCAGTACACGCAGCGGGTTGGACTCCAGACGACGCAAGCTATCTTCATCAAGACATTCTTTACGCTCTAACAAATAACCCACCAATGCGTCTCGGTAATTAGCTCTGGCTTGATTAGAGCCCAGGGAATTAAGTTCAAGCGTAACATGCTCAGCAATACCAAATACTTTCCATAGTCGCGCGGATAACATGATCACTTCAGCGTCAATATCTGGTCCTTCTATTCCGAAGGTTTCAATACCAAATTGATGAAATTGGCGATAACGACCTTTTTGTGGACGTTCATGACGAAACATCGGCCCCATGTACCAAATACGTTGCTGTTGGTTGTAAAGAAGACCATGCTCATTGCCCGCACGTACGCAACATGCGGTGTTCTCAGGTCGCAGGGTAAGGCTATCACCATTGCGGTCAGCAAATGTGTACATTTCTTTTTCGACGATATCAGTCACTTCACCGATAGACCGTTTAAACAAATCGGTACTTTCGACAACCGGTGTTCTTAACTCTTGATAGCCATAGCCGGCGACAACTTGTCTTATGGTATTTTCTACCCACTGCCAAATTCCTGAATCATTTGGCAGGCAGTCGTTCATTCCGCGCACGGCTTGGATCTGTTTGGTCACTAAACTGTTCTCTAGATTATCAATAATTAGGTACGCAAATCAGCATACACTCTACATAAAAAAGCCCCGTATTATAGGGGCTTTGGGGTGCTTGTTACAAGGGCTAGTTAAGTATTAACCGACTTGTTTCACATCTATTTTGCGGCTTTCATCTAATTGTGTTGCCTTGGCTCTAATTCGTTTTTCTAATTGGTCCACCAGGTCTTCATTTGACAAGCGTTCTTTTTGACGTTTGCCGTCTAAATAAAAGCCACTCATATTACGTGCGCCGGTTAATCCTAAGTCGGACACTTCCGCTTCACCTGGTCCATTTACCACACAACCTATAATCGATACATCCATTGGTGTTAATATATCTTCAACTCGCTGTTCAAGCGCATTAACCGTACCAATCACATCAAACTCCTGACGAGAACAACTCGGGCAAGCAATAAAATTAATACCACGAGACCGAATTCTCAATGACTTCAAAATATCGAAGCCAACTTTAATTTCTTCAATGGGATCGGCGGCCAGAGAAATACGAATAGTATCGCCGATACCTTCGGCTAAAAGCATCCCTAAGCCGACAGCGCTCTTCACTGCACCAGCACGAAAACCACCAGCCTCGGTAATCCCTAAATGCAATGGCTGATCAATTTGTTTTGCAAGCTCTCGGTAT
The DNA here is from genome assembly GCA_028356795.1 of Aliiglaciecola sp. Lineage (GTDB taxonomy): Bacteria > Pseudomonadota > Gammaproteobacteria > Enterobacterales > Alteromonadaceae > Aliiglaciecola. The sequence continues at coordinate 9,692 of JAOMVH010000036.1, forward strand.
GCGCCGACAGCCAAAAATACATCGGATGCTTTGACGCTCACTTTAAACTGATCAAAGTTGAGTTTATCGAGAATATCCACATGACGCATTGCCGATTCAACCAGGGCTTGTGGTGTTGGCTCACCATACTTTTCTTGTAATTCCTTCTCTAAAGAACCACCGTTCACGCCAATACGAATCGGGATGTTTTTGTCTTTGGCACAGTCAACCACCGAACGCACACGATCCATACTGCCAATGTTACCGGGGTTAATGCGCAAACAATCCACACCATATTCAGCAACTTTAAGCGCTATACGATAATCAAAATGGATATCGGCAATCAGTGGCACGTTGACTTGTTGTTTAATCTGTTTAAACGCTTCAGCGGCATCCATGGTTGGCACGGATACACGTACAATCTCACCGCCAACACCGACAATTCGATTTATCTGCGCAACCGTTGCCTCTACATCAGTGGTGTTAGTATTTGTCATGGACTGAACAGCGATGGGCGCACCATCACCTATCGGAACACTGCCGACATTGATACGTGTTGATTTTCGTCGTTGAATTGGAGAATCGGAAAACATGTTAAATACCTAAACGCTATTGAGAAAATGGCAAGCTAAATTTTGCCGATTTACCAGCTGGAAATCGTGACATATCTACCATGACACCGTCATAACTAATTTTTACTACATCGGGAGCGCCCAGTGTCACCTCAAAAGGTGCAACCCCTGAGACTGTCATTACTCGACCGGATTTTTTAACACCATATGCAATCGCTTCGCCGGTTGAATCGGTTAAATTCATCCAGCAATCGTCGGCAAACTCAAATATGAGTTCTATGGTTTGCAACTCTGGCTGTGTAATTGGCTCATCAGACACAGGTAATTGGGCCTGAATATCGTCTTCAATCTGTTGCGGCGTATTATTTTGCTCATCGTCTTGGGTACCGGATAACTCAGCGGGACCATCTTCGTCTATTTGTGCGCTAACAATAAGGTCATCTGCAGTTGGAGGCAAATTCTGTTCAGGTTGTTGCTGCTCATCAGATATTGCTTCAATTTGAGCCGCGGCAACTGACTCGGAAATATTGGCGATTGCCGACTCAGATGAATCTTGTTGAAACCACCAAACAACAACCATTGCCAACAGCACAGCAATAATCAGATAAGTTAACAACATCAAGCGAGCATCATTGTTCTGCTTCGCCACTCGCTTGGAAAAGCTCTGGAGTTTTTGTGGTTCTTTCTCATCAATATTTTGTTGAGCAAACGCGTCTAGAATCAGTTTTTCATCGACTTGAACTTGTTTTGCATAGAGCTTTAAGTAGCCTTTGGTGAAGGTCGCCGAAATTTTCGGGTCATAATTGTCGGCTTCGATAGCTTCGATATTAATCAATTTTAAATGGAGTTTTGCAGCAATATCTGCGGCGCTTAACCCCAATTTTTCCCGCGCTTGTTTGAGTATCTCACCCGGACCTTGAGTACTTGTTATTGGCTGTTCTGGTTTTTCTTGTTGTTCTTCAATCATTCTTGTTCTACCGTTGCTGGGTCGACAACTATCAATCGTTTACCGATGAAAATAGCCTCCCCTTCTTGTAACCCATTCCATTCCAATAATCGTTTCATCTTGACGTTGTAACGCAATGAGATCCGATATAAATTTTCACCTTTTTGCACAACGTGGTATTCGGCGCCTTGCTCAGCTGCGGCTACCTCTGACGTCTCAGGCACTTCCAAATTAAATGTGTTAGCTTCGACCGCTTGTTCAACAACAGATTGCGCAGATTCTATATTTGCTTCTGGCTCAATCACAGCATTTTGCATATCTGCAGAAGCCTCTAACCCCTCACCCGATGATTCAACTTCCATGGTTTGTTCATTGATCGTGACTGTGGGTTCAACTTTTTCTTTGCTTGCATCACCTTTATCTTTCTCATTAGCGATTAGCTTGGGTGATTTTCCGGGCTGTTGGATTTGGGCCATGTCTTTCGGCGGTGCCGCTACAACGTCTTGTTCCGTGTTCGAAGGAGCGGTTTCAGTTGGCTCCGGATCTGCTTTTGGGGGCTGCGACACAAGGACATTCGTGCTGGGTTTTAGTTGTCGTGTAATTTTCCCCGTAGCGTCAACATTACCGACATCACGTTTGCTTTTGATGTAAGCGAGGGTTCTTGGATGACGCGGGTACATGCGCACCAACATGTCACCGTAACCTTGCGCAACATCACCGTTATTCAATGCGTTTTCAATTTCAATCGACTTCCAAAGTGTGTCTGGTGTCACTCTCGCTACTTTTTCATAGCGGCGCAAATTTTGTTGCGCATCTTTCCATTGTTGCTGCTGCATTTGTAACTCAACGAGCAATAACAAACTTTTACCGCGAGACGGTTGATGGTTGATCGCACTTTGCAAATAGGTCACTGCATCATCAATTTGCCCCTGGCTTTGACTACACAAGGCCAAATTTTCATAGGTTTCTGCGGTAGAAATGTAGTTGGTGCTATTCACTGCTTTTAAAAAATACTTTTTGGCTCCTTTGTAGTCGCCTTTGGCACATAGAAATGCACCATAAGAATTGGCAATATCAGGATTTTTGGGCGCAAAAGCCAATGCCTTTTGATAGGCATCATTAGCGAGTTCTTTTTCGTCTACTTGTTGATAGTAATAGGCCATACTAAAGTGGGCATCCGCTAAACGCGGAGCAAACTGCAAAGCTTTATCAAGATTAAATTTAGCTTGTGAAAAATTACCATTTTGAAGATAAGTTAGTCCCAATGAAATCCGATTTTTAGCCGCTGCAACAGGGTCAAAATCGTCACTATCTTTGAATCCATCAGGAAGTGGCTCGCTAACACAAGCAGTCAACAAAACAATCGCAACTATCAATATACTGCGCATAAAACTCACTTAATGCCAATCTCCATTTTAGAAGAGCTAAAACCGCTTAGAGGAGACTATTAAATAGCGGCGTCATTCGCAAGCTTTGTCGACAAAAGACAGTAAAATCAACACCAATTAACTAATAAATAGACAATCTGTGTAGCTAACCAGATCAGTTAGCCATTTTCACTGATATTTGTTCGCCTTTCATCTGCTTTTTCAGCATGCGTTTAGTGCGGTCAACAACATCGCCTACCAACTGGCCGCATGCAGCATCAATATCGTCACCTCTGGTTTTTCGAACCACTACAGTAAACCCGTATTCCATGAGCACTTTTGAAAAACGGTCCATACGAGAGTTACTTGAGCAAGTGTATGGGGAACCTGGATACGGATTAAAAGGAATGAGGTTGATTTTAGCCGGTGTATCTTTGAGCACTTTAGCGAGTTGATGGGCTTGTTCCATGCTGTCATTAATGCCATTTAACATGACATATTCAACGGTCACTTTCCCTTGATTCGCTTTTGATTTTGCTAAATAACGACGAACGCCAGCCAAAAACTCTTCTATTGGGTATTTCTTATTTACTGGAACAATTTCATCCCGTAAGTCATTGGTGGGGGCATGCAAAGAAATCGCCAGTGCCACATCAATCATGTCGCCTAATTTATCCAAGGCAGGCACAACACCAGAGGTACTTAACGTTACTCGACGTTTTGATAAGCCAAAACCAAAATCATCTAACATGATGTCCATCGCTGGCACCACATTTTTTAAGTTTAATAGGGGCTCGCCCATTCCCATCATTACCACATTGGTAATTGGGCGTTTTGAGGTGTCTTTTGACAAGCCAATGGTGGTAGCCACGCGCCATACTTGGCCAATGATCTCAGCAACGGTTAAATTGCGATTAAAGCCCTGCTGTGCTGTTGAACAAAAAGTACATTCTAGGGCACAACCAACCTGCGAGGATACACACAAGGTTGCTCGGTCAGTTTCGGGTATCCACACAGTTTCTACTTCTTGTCCGCCTTCTAGCTTAAGAGCAAACTTAATGGTCCCATCAGTGGCATTTTGTTGGTAGGCAATCTCGGGCGCTTTAATAACACACTTATCTTTTAGCTTGGCACGCAACGTTTTGTTGAGATTGGTCATTTTATCGAAGTCCGTCTCACCATATTGATAGATCCATTGCATCAACTGTTCTGAACGAAAAGCTTTTTCATCGATTGATTTGAAAAACTCGCGCATACCTTGACGATTAAAATCCAATAGATTGGTTTTTGGCGATTGACTAACTTCAGTCATAAAACTATTTACCTCTAAACATATTTATACAACAGGCTTAAAACACAAGCGAATTGTACAATTTTTAAGCGCCCTTTACTACGACAAAAGGGGAGCTAAGCTCCCCTTATCGGCGCAATCAATAGCCTATCGAGTGCGTGGACAAATCTCTTCGTCAGAGAAGAAATATGCAATCTCACGAGCAGCAGATTCAGGAGCATCAGAACCGTGAACCGCATTCTCATCAATTGAAGCTGCGTAATCAGCACGCAAAGTACCAGCAAGAGCGTCTGCAGGGTTAGTTGCACCCATGATTTCGCGATTGCGTAATACTGCGTTTTCGCCTTCAAGCACTTGCACCATAACTGGACCAGATGTCATGAAAGAAACTAGTGCGCCAAAGAAAGGACGTTCGCTATGCTCAGCGTAAAAACCTTCAGCTTGCTCTTTACTAAGATGAACCATTTTAGATGCAACGATGCGTAGACCAGCAGACTCGAAACGGTTGTAGATAGCACCGATAACATTTTTAGCGACGGCGTCAGGTTTGATGATTGAAAAAGTACGTTCTAAGGCCATTTACAGGTCTCCGATTACAGTATTAATTAATAAGATTAAAATTCCGCGCGGATTATATGCAAATTTTCCTCCAATGCCTAATTTATCCTGAAATAAATCCTAACTATTTTTGCCTGGGTGTGTATTCATATTTCCAGTTGTCATCACAATCAATACATTTTTATGAATCACTGTTTACAGATAACCAATATTTACCGCCGTTGACTCAGCCACCGTCACAATTTGTTCATTTTAATGTCGCAAAAATTTCATCTTATCGTCTTAGTTTAGTCCTCTGTTTTTACCCCCCAAAATTCTAAAAAAAGGCGAAAAAGGAAAGTACATGCAATCACTACAACATAAATTAAAGTTAAGTTTGATATCTCTTGCACTTGTTTCCGCATTGAGCGGATGCTCTTTAGAAGGTGACGATGGTGTCAATGGCGCTACAGGACCTCAGGGAGCTGCAGGTGTTGATGGCCAAAATGGAACAAATGGTAATGATGGCCAGAGTCTCCCCAGAGACTTGGCAATCGAAGTTGTAGGTCGTTTTGCCGCTGGCGGCGTAGAAATATACGGTCGCAGTGCCGCTGAGATAGTCCAGTTTCACAAAACATCAAACTCAGCCTTTGCCGTCAATGGCGCATTAAATCAAGTTGAAGTCATTAGCTTGGCAAACTTGCCAACTGCCCAAGTGGGTAGCCCAATCTCTGACACTAGCCTTAGCTCAGTGGCATTTACTTTTCCTGATAGCGTTACAGTAAAAGACGCTGATGGCCTGGACCAAATGTTAAATCTAGGCGCAGCAAACTCTATTGCAATCAATGGTGATATGTTGGCTATTGCGGTTCAAAACGAAACCAAAACCAACATGGGAGCGGTATTGTTTTACACCCTTGATGCAATGGGCCAAGGCACATTTGTGAAAGCAGTAATGGCCGGTGCATTGCCAGACATGGTGACCTTTACACCAGATGGTAGCAAGGCATTGGTTGCCAACGAAGGTGAACCAGACACTGATTACATCCTAGATCCTGAAGGCAGCATTTCAGTCATCAACATTACCGACAATGTCCCTGCTGACAATGCCATGACTATCAACTTAAGCTCTGACATGGTGTTCAGTAACGATACCCTAGATGACGAAGACTTCGACACAGATGCCGAACGTAAAGCTTTGTTGCAACAGTCTGAAGTGAAATTTGCTAGCCCCGACGGCACAACCGTTGCCCAGGAACTTGAGCCTGAATACATCACGGTATCAAGCAATGGTGAGAAGGCTTTTGTTGTTATGCAAGAAAGCAATGCCATGGGTATTATTGACTTGGACGATATGACCATTGAAGTACGCGGTTTAGGATTCAAAGACTGGAGTCAGTTTGAGTTAGATTTCACCAACAAGGATGAAATTCCAAGTTTTTCAAGTGTTGATAACCTCTATGGCATGTATCAGCCAGATACGATTGCATCATACGAATGGAACGGCGCAACCTTTATCTTGTCAGCAAATGAAGGTGATTCACGGGAATGGGATGCCTACTCAGAAGAAGTACGTGTTAAAGACATTATCGATCCCGATGAGTTAAACATGTTGTTGTCTCCTGAATTACAGGCGTTTTACGATGCCAGTGGCGCTGGCGATGGCCTAGGTCGTTTAAAAGTAACCACTGCGCTAGGTGATGCTGATGGCGATGGTACTTATGAAGAACTTTATGCTTATGGCGGTCGTTCTTTCTCAATTTGGGATCAAAACGTCAATCAGGTATTTGACTCTGGTGATGATTTCGAAAAAATCGCCGCAGCCGTATTGGGTGATGACTTCAACAGTGCTCACACGGAAAACAAAGGCGACAATCGCTCAGATGACAAAGGTGGTGAGCCAGAGGCAATCGCGGTAGGTGAAATCAATGGTCGCATGTACGCGTTTATCGGCCTAGAACGCTCTGGTGACTTGTTCACTTATGATGTAACTAACCCGTTCCAAACAGCTTTTTTTGCCCATTACAATAACCGTGATTTCAGCACTGATTTTGAGTTGGATGATGACTTGGCTGATCCCTGTGATGCTACCGAAGGCATGAACTGCGATGAAATTGCTATGTCGGGTGACTTGGGTCCTGAAAGCATTACCTTTGTGGATGCTGCAGATAGTCCAAATGGCAACGCACTACTCATTATTGGTAATGAAGTCAGTGGTACTGTGACTGTCTATCAAGTGACTGAAAAATAATAATCTATTTTTAATAGTAGACATTTAAAATGAAGAAACCGCCAATTGGCGGTTTCTTTTTTTGTGCTTTGAAGACAGGTTTTAGATAGCCAAAAAAAAGCTATTGATGTGCCCCTAGTGCCCTTCACTCACTTGGTTAACCGTGTATTTGGGAATTTCAACAACGAGATCTTCATCTTGAATGATGGCTTGGCATCCAAGCCGTGAATCAGGTTCAAGTCCCCATGCTTTATCAAGCATATCTTCTTCTAATTCATCCAATTCAGGCAATGAATCAAAACCTTCACGAACTAATAAATGACAAGTTGTACATGCACAGACTTTTTCGCAGGCATGTTCAATTCCAATTCCGTTACTCAGAGCAACATCAAGCACGGATGTGCCTTTTTCTCCTTCAAGTACCGCACCATCTGGACATAGTTCTTCGTGAGGTAGGAAAATAATTTGTGGCATGCTAATGCTCCTTTAAAACTTTTACAATTCGCTGACTGATTGACCAGACAAAGCTTGGTTTATCGATTTATCCATACGTCTGGCGGCAAATGCCCGACTAATACTATCTACTTTCTCAATTGCTGCTTTGATAGGTTCAATATCTTCCGCTTTTGCGATCTCGAGCATGTTATTCATCGCTTGCTCTATCGCGGCATACTCTTCTTCGCTGAGTAATGCTTTACCATCTTTTGCCAGTGCACTTTGCAAAGACTCTGCGACACGAGCTACTTCCACTTGCTGTTCTTTTAGCATTCTTGCTTGCATATCTTCTTTGGCATGTTGCATGGATGAGGTAAGCATATCTGCTATTTCAGATTCATCTAGGCCATATGAGGGTTTCACTTGAATTTGCGCTTGCACGCCAGTAGATTTTTCCATTGCGGTCACACTTAACAAGCCATCAGCATCGACTTGAAAAGTCACACGAATATGGGCTGCTCCGGCCGTCATCGGTGGAATACCAGTTAAATCAAATTTGGCCAATGAACGACAATCCTGCACCAGTTCACGTTCACCTTGTAAAACATGCACCATCATTGCCGTTTGGCCATCTTTAAACGTGGTAAACTCTTGGGCCTTGGCCACTGGGATTGTAGTATTTCTTGGGATCACCTTTTCGGTTAAACCTCCCATGGTTTCAAGCCCAAGAGACAAAGGCAGCACATCCAATAACAGCATTTCATTGTCGGGTTTGTTACCAGCCAGAATATCGGCTTGAATGGCTGCACCTATGGCTACGACTTTATCGGGATCAATCGAGGTAAGGGGAGTTTTTCCAAACAACTCACCCACTTGGTGCCGGACCAGGGGAACGCGCGTTGAACCACCCACCATCACCACCTGCAACACCTCTTCAGCGCTGACTTTTGCATCTTTGATGGCGCGCTTACAGGAGCGCAGCGTTTTTTTCACCAAAGGTAAAATGAGAGACTCGAATTTATGGCAATTGATCACAACTTCGTGTTCAACACCACTATCATCTTCAAAACGGATATCCACACCCGACTCGTGACTGAGTATTTCTTTTGCGGCTTTTGCATCATCTAGTAAGCGACGACGTAACCCTTTTGACATATCCCCTGCAAGCCCTGCTTGTTGACAAATATAATCAAATAAAACGTGGTCGAAATCATCGCCACCGAGCGCGGTGTCTCCGCCCGTTGCGAGCACTTCAAAGACCCCTTTGGAAAGACGCAAAATAGAGATATCGAAGGTGCCGCCGCCCAAGTCATAAATGGCAATCACCCCTTCTTGACCGGAATCAAGTCCATAAGCAATCGCCGCGGCTGTTGGTTCGTTTAACAGGCGAAGTACATTTAGCCCGGCAAGTTGCGCTGCATCTTTAGTGCTTTGTCGCTGTGCATCATCAAAATAGGCAGGAACCGTAATCACAGCCCCGGTCAAATCATCACCAAGGGTCGCCTCAGCTCGGCGTTTTAACGTGCCAAGGATATCAGCAGAAACTTGAACAGGGTTCACTTTTCGGTCACACACATTCATCGAAACATGGCTACTTTGTGAATCAAACTCGTAGGGCAGGTTCGGATATTGCTGTACAACGTCCGCAAGACTTTTTCCTAGCAAGCGCTTAACCGACACTATGGTATTGCTCGGATCGACATTGGCATTCAAACTAGCTTGCTCACCCACTACAACCCCATCATTTTTGTATTGCACGACCGACGGCAAGAGATGCTGTCCTTGAGAATCAGCCAAGGTTTCAGCGACACCACTACGAACCGAAGCGACGAGTGAATTGGTCGTACCCAGATCAATACCGATCGCGAGTTTACGTTCATGGGGAGCAGCCGCTTGGCCTGGTTCAGCTATTTGCAGTAATGCCATAATCTGAGGTTAACCTATTTTAATGGTGTCAACGTGGATGCTATTGACACGGTTTTAATGTTATTCATCAAAAAGCGCGTCTTCTTTGAGTTCAATTTCATGATGAAGTTTTTCCATGAACTTCAGCTTCCGGATCTGATCCGCAGCTTGAATATCTGACTCATCCGAATTTACTTCAAGTAAACTTTGTAGCTCAATATACTGAGCCTGACTATGTTGTTGTAATTCTTTATCTAAAGTTTCAAGCGCCGCTTCTTGATCCGCGGCATGTTCGACATCTTCAAGCTGTTCTCGCCATTCCATTTGCTGCATTAAAAAAGCTGGGTCTTGAAGGGTTTTCGTTTCGTGACTCAGTTGAATACCTCGAATCGATAACAAATGCTCTGCGCGAGATAAAGGATGCTTTAATACTTGATAGCCATCGTTGACTTGTGCACTTTTTTGCACAGCCATCAGCTTCTCTGAATCGCTGGCTTGGGAAAATTTATCTGGGTGAGTAACCTGCGCTAGTGATTTATAGGTATTTGAAAGTCGGGATAAATCGATATCAAAAGCTTCTTCAAATCCGAATAGCGCAAAAAAATTCATAAAATGGTCTTGTGTATTTTGTTATTTTAAAAAATCAAACTGAAGCGGCGCAGTTTACACATTAAAACTTTCGCCGCAACCACACTCTCCATTGGCGTTTGGATTGTTGAACATAAATCCTTCGTTCAATCCTTCTTTGGCAAAATCCAATTCAGTGCCATCTAAGTAAACCAAACTTTTGCCGTCAATGATGATCTTTACACCATTATCTTCGAATACTTCATCATCGGCATTGAGTTCGTCTACAAACTCAAGCACGTATGCCAAACCAGAGCAGCCTGTCGTTTTTACGCCAAGACGCAAACCCAAACCTTTACCTCTATTGTCCATAAAGGTTTTTGCTCTTTGCGCGGCTGCGTCTGATACTTTAATACCCAAACCTAGTCTCTCTATCTTAGTTGTCTGTATGTTTTGCTTTATAATCATCCACGGCAGCTTTGATGGCATCTTCCGCCAAAATTGAGCAGTGAATTTTTACCGGTGGCAATGCCAATTCTTCAGCAATATCGGTATTTTTAATGGTGACAGCTTCATCTAGAGTTTTGCCCTTCACCCACTCAGTCACTAGTGAGCTAGAAGCAATCGCAGAACCACATCCGTAGGTTTTAAACTTGGCATCTTGAATCACGCCGTTATCACCCACTTTCAATTGCAGTTTCATAACGTCACCACATGCCGGCGCCCCAACCATACCAGTGGCAATAGTTGGATCGTTTTTATCAAATCCACCAACGTTACGGGGATTTTCATAATGGTCGATTACTTTTTCGCTGTAAGCCATATTTTGTGCCTCAGTAAATGCGATTTCTCGCGTTAATGCTTAATCTGTTTCTCAAGCCAAGCAATAGCTCAACTCTGTTTATAACTATGTAACTTTAGTGATGTACCCACTCAACTTTTTCTAAGTCGATACCGTCTTTGAACATATCCCACAATGGCGACATCTCACGTAACTTGCCAATTGCGTTCTGTACCACTGAAATCACATGATCGATTTCTTCTTCGGTGGTAAAACGGCCAATGCTAAAGCGAATAGAACTGTGAGCAAGCTCATCATTTAATCCCAATGCTCTGAGCACATAAGAGGGCTCCAAACTTGCTGATGTACATGCTGAACCTGAAGACACCGCCATATCTTTTAATGCCATGATCAGTGACTCACCTTCAACATAAGCAAAGCTGACGTTTAGGTTTGCTGCAACACGTTGCTGTAAAT
>JAOMVH010000037.1 GCA_028356795.1 Aliiglaciecola sp.
AAAATCTTGTTGGTTTAACATTATGAGACTCCTGAAGCGACAACCTACAGCAGTCTTACGGTTATTAGTCATCATTTCAATAACCTTTGAGGTAATTGCACGGCTTACTTGAAGTACGCAAACTATTAGACAATTCAATTAAACGAGGAAAGACTAATGAACCAATTTAAACTACTTGCAATTGTATTGCTGATACCATTTTTAGCACTCACGGGATACGCCGTGTATACCGTCGGTTACATAGGGGTTTTTGACTACCACCGACATAGTCCTGCCGGTTGGCAAGTATTTGCTGATCTGGTTATTTCGCTCACCATTGTTATTTGTTACATGGTGCCTGAAGCAAAAAAAGCCGGAAAAAATCCATGGCTTTGGGTAGTGGTTACACTTTTTTTAGGCGCAATAGGTCCGCTGTTATATATCATTTTTGGTCGGAGCCATCCTGAAACATCCATGGACTAAATCTGTTAGTCGACTATTTAGCACTCAAAAAGTGGGCATTTTGCTCACTTTTTAGTAAATACATTAAATAAAGCATCCTACCAAAAATAGTATCTATCTGTTTTTAATATAGTTTTTATTTGGAACACTCTTTGCTCTAGTTAAGATATCGGGTAATACATGAGGTATTGCTCGTTCTTAAGGAGTAACAAATCATGTTTAGCTTTTTGTGTGCCACCATTTTCTTTTTCTTTTGGATCATTCCAATTGTCGCGATCGCTATTTCTGACCGCACCAGTGGTGGCGAGAAACTAGCGTGGTTGTTAGCCGTGATCTTCGTATCTTGGTTTGCATGGATTTTCTATCTATTGCTTGCACCGCTTAAAAGCTCGCGCTATAGCGTATAAAGCCAATACCTTATTAGAGTGGCACTGTTGCCACTCGCCCCTTCCCTACAAACTCTCCTATTTTTCCAGCAAAGCAAAAATTGTCGACAATATTGACAAATAAACTTGATATTTACTCAATTTGCGCCTACATTGTCGACACTTTCAGCTTGTGGTGTATTTTGTGGAAAATCGACAGCCAGCCCCGATAACATCAACCGATAAGACATTTTTGCTATTGCGCAAGGATATAGTAGAAGGCCATATTGTCTCGGGAACTAAGCTTAGTGAAACCGAATTGTCGACAAAATACGGCGTAAGTCGTGCTGTCATCCGCGAAGCCATTAATCGATTAGAAGCCTGCCACTTGGTTGAACGAAAAGCCAATGTGGGTGCCAGAGTCGTCAGTTTAACTCCCGAAGGTTTGATTGAACTTTATCAAGTTAGAGAATCCCTTGAGGGCATGGCAGCTCGGCTTGCCGCTCAAAATATGACGGATGAAGAAATTAGCAAACTTGAAGGCCTGTTGCAGGACCACTTTGAAGAGGTCAAGCAGGGTGATTCTTACTACCAAGAAGCCGGTGATGTGGATTTTCATTATCGGATTATTTTAGGAAGCAAAAATAGCCACCTTATTAGCATATTGACCGAGGGAATTTATCACTTGGTACGCATGTATCGTGTGCAGCTTGGTATGGCTGGCCCGCGCGTTTCTACCGCATTTGATGAACACAAACATATCGTACAAGCCATTGCCAATCGTGATGGTGAATTAGCTGAGATGTTAATGCGAAGACATATTTTATATTCGAAAAACAATATTGAGAAGAAACTGACCTAAACTCTTGTCTGTTTCTTTAGTGAATTATCCCAATTACATCGAGGATTATTATGAGCGCTGGTAAAGCATTTCGTCAGGCATTAGCTGACAACAAACCATTACAAATCGTCGGCACTATCAATGCCTATTCCGCCATGATGGCACAGCAAATTGGCCACAAGGCCATTTACCTCTCTGGTGGCGGTGTTGCCAATGCATCTTATGGCTTACCCGATTTAGGTATGACTTCGTTAAATGACGTCATCGTTGACGTTCAGCGCATTACAGCCGCTTGTGATCTGCCTTTGATGGTAGATATCGATACCGGTTGGGGCGGCGCATTTAACATTGCAAAAACCGTCAAAGATATGCAAAAAGCTGGTGCGGCTGCGGTGCATATGGAAGACCAAGTAGCACAAAAACGGTGTGGCCATCGTCCGAACAAAGAAATTGTATCAACGGCGGAAATGGTCGACAGAATCAAAGCGGCAGTCGATGCCCGCACTGATCCAGACTTTTTCATTATGGCTAGAACCGACTCATTCGCCCAAGAAGGTCTTGATGCGGCGATAGCGCGGGCTAAAGCCTACGTAGCAGCAGGCGCTGACGGCATTTTTGCCGAAGCGATTCAAACAGAAGAACACTACCGCGCGTTTGCAGATGCTTTGGATGTGCCTATCTTAGCCAATATCACTGAATTTGGTAAAACTGAACTTTGGAATACCGAGCAGCTTGGAGAATGGGGCGTAGACATGGTGCTTTATCCACTTAGTGCATTCAGAGCCATGAACAAAGCGGCAGAGAATGTATACACCGCAATCTTAAATGATGGCGATCAAAAAGCGGTAATAAATAGCATGCAAACTAGAATGGAACTGTATGACTATCTTGGTTATCACGATTACGAACAAAAGCTAGATAGCTTGTTCTCGCAAGGCAAAAATAAATAATTACTCTACAAAAGTTAAAAACAGGAACAAAACATGGTCGATAAAAAGCTAAGTGGTGCGGGTCTGCGTGGCCAAAGTGCAGGTGAAACAGCTCTATGTACAGTGGGTAAATCAGGATCAGGTTTGACCTATCGTGGCTACGATATTTCAGATTTGGCCGACAACGCTACCTTTGAAGAAGTGGCATATTTGTTATTCAAAGGCGAATTGCCTAATCAAGCTCAATTAGATGAATACAAAGCGACACTGCAAAACAACCGTGATTTACCTGACGCCTTAAAAGCGGTTCTCAAGTTAATTCCTGCTGACGCACATCCAATGGATGTCATGCGCACAGGTTGCTCATTCTTGGGTAATGTGGAACCAGAAACCGATTTTGAACAACAGCAGCAAGCTGCTGATCGGTTGTTAGCTGCGTTCCCAGCGATTATGTGTTTTTGGTACCGTTTTAGTCATGAAAATGTTGAAATTGACTGTACCAGTGACGAGAGCTCAATTGCCGGACATTTCCTAAAATTATTGACTGGCAACACGCCTTCTGCCCAGCATGAGCGGGTGATGGATGTGTCATTGATCCTTTATGCAGAGCACGAATTCAACGCATCAACCTTCACAGCTAGAGTCTGTGCATCCACCTTGTCTGATATGTACTCATGTGTAACAGGTGCCATTGGCTCTCTACGTGGCCCACTTCATGGTGGCGCAAATGAAGCGGCAATGGACATGATCCAGAAATTTTCATCTCCAGAAGACGCTAAAATCAAAATGGCTGACATGCTGGCTCGCAAAGAGAAAATCATGGGCTTTGGCCATGCCATTTACCGCGAATCAGATCCTCGCAATGTGATCATTAAAAAGTGGTCAGAGAAGCTGGCTGAAGAGTTTGGTGACAGCAGCCTTTACGATATCTCAGTGGCGTGTGAAGAGTTTATGTGGGATACCAAAAAATTGTTTTGTAACGCCGACTTTTTCCATGCATCGGCCTATCACTTCATGGGCATTCCTACCAAGCTATTCACACCAATTTTTGTGTGCTCTCGCTTAACTGGCTGGGCAGCACACGTGATGGAACAGCGCGCTAACAACCGTATTATTCGTCCAAGTGCCGATTACACAGGCGAAGAGCCGCGCAAGGTTACCTCTATCAGCCAGCGCTAATGGATATCAGGATATAGCAATAATGATGAGGGCTTTGCGCCCTCTTTTGCGTCAAAAGCACAACATCAGGTTACTTGCATGAACACTCAATATAGAAAACGTCTTCCTAACTCCCATCTTGATTTTTTTGATACCCGCGAAGCGGTTGAAGCCATCAAGCCGGGCGCCTATGCCACTCTACCCTACACGTCTCGGGTACTGGCTGAAAACCTCGTTCGCAAGTGCGATCCTGAAATGCTGACACCGGCATTGACACAAATCATTGAACGTAAACGTGAACTGGATTTCCCGTGGTTTCCGGCCCGTGTGGTTTGCCACGATATATTGGGGCAAACGGCTCTGGTTGATCTTGCTGGGCTGCGCGATGCCATTGCAGCCAAAGGCGGCGATCCATCAAAAGTAAATCCTGTAGTGCCCACACAGTTAATTGTGGACCATTCATTGGCTGTAGAGCATGCCGGTTTTGAAGAAGATGCGTTTGTTAAAAATCGCGCCATTGAAGAGCGTCGCAACGAAGATCGCTTTCATTTTATCAATTGGACCAAAACCGCGTTTAAAAACATTGATGTTATCCCACCGGGCAATGGCATCATGCATCAAATTAACCTCGAAAAAATGTCTCCCGTTGTGCACGCCAGAGACGGCGTTGCCTTTCCTGACACATTAGTGGGCACCGATAGCCATACCCCTCATGTTGATGCCCTTGGCGTCATTGCCGTTGGCGTTGGCGGGTTAGAAGCTGAAAGTGTGATGCTAGGTCGTGCATCTTACATGCGCCTGCCCGATATTATTGGGGTTGAGCTTGTGGGTAAGCGCCAACCGGGCATTACCGCCACCGATATCGTATTAGCGGTAACGGAATTTTTGCGTAAAGAGCGAGTGGTCTCTTCTTACTTGGAATTTTACGGCGAAGGCGCTTCCGATTTAACCCTAGGCGACCGTGCAACGATTTCGAACATGACCCCTGAGTTTGGCGCAACTGCCGCGATGTTTTATATCGATGATAAAACTATCGACTATCTAAAGCTTACCGGTCGCGATGAAAAACAAGTAGAGCTCGTAGAGAGCTACGCCAAGCATACTGGCTTGTGGGCAGATACCCTAAACGAAGCTCAATATGAACGTGTTCTCAAGTTTGACTTATCCGCGGTTGGACGCAATATTGCAGGTCCATCTAATCCACATCGCCGAGTGGCCACCAGCGACTTAGCCAAAACCGGTATCTCAGGTGTGGTTGAGAACGAAGAAGGATTAATGCCAGATGGTGCTGTGATCATTGCCGCTATAACTAGCTGCACCAATACCAGTAACCCTCGCAATGTGATTGCCGCTGGCCTAATTGCCCGCAACGCAAACAAACTCGGTTTAACTCGTAAACCTTGGGTGAAATCATCATTGGCACCTGGCTCAAAAGCCGTTCAGTTATATTTAGAAGACGCGGACTTATTGCCTGAGTTGGAACAACTCGGGTTTGGCATTGTTGGCTTTGCTTGTACTACTTGTAACGGTATGAGTGGTGCCCTTGACCCTGTGATCCAAAAAGAAGTGGTGGACCGTGATTTGTATGCCACCGCCGTGCTATCGGGTAATCGAAACTTTGATGGTCGAATTCATCCCTATGCCAAACAAGCGTTTTTAGCGTCACCACCACTTGTGGTCGCTTATGCCATCGCCGGAACCATTCGTTTTGATATCGAAAAAGACATTCTGGGTCACGATCAACAAGGTAACCCAATTACCTTAAAAGATATTTGGCCAACTGACGAAGAGATAGATCAAATCGTCTTTCAAAGTGTGAAGCCTGAGCAGTTCAAAAAAGTCTATGATCCCATGTTTGATTTAACCGTGGATTACGGTGATCATATTGATCCCCTTTACGATTGGCGTGAAAAAAGCACCTATATTCGCCGTCCTCCCTATTGGGAAGGCGCACTTGCAGCCAAACGCACCATGACGGGCATGCGTCCTCTTGCGGTGTTGGGTGACAACATCACCACCGATCACTTATCACCGTCGAATGCCATTATGCGCGACAGTGCAGCTGGTGAGTATTTGTTAAAAATGGATGTGCCAGAAGTCGACTTTAATTCATACGCCACGCACCGTGGTGATCACTTAACGGCGCAACGCGCTACCTTTGCTAACCCTAAACTGTTGAATGAAATGGTGATGGAGAATGGTGAAATTAAACAAGGTTCCCTTGCCCGACTTGAGCCAGAAGGAAAGGTTGTACGCATGTGGGATGCCATTGAAACCTATATGCAGCGTAAACAGCCGCTTATCATTGTGGCTGGTGCTGATTATGGCCAAGGCTCATCTCGTGACTGGGCCGCAAAAGGCGTTCGCCTAGCGGGAGTAGAAGTCATTGCTGCCGAGGGGTTCGAGCGAATTCACCGCACTAATTTGATTGGCATGGGTGTATTACCTTTGCAATTCATGTCGGGTACAACGCGCAAAACACTGGGTCTAGATGGCACTGAAACCTATGATGTGAAAGGTCAAAGCCAACCCGGTGCTACCTTGACCTTAGTGATCAATCGTCAAAATGGTGAATCCATTGACGTGCCTATGTTATGCAGATTAGACACAGCCGAAGAAGTATCCGTGTATGAAGCTGGCGGGATATTGCAACGCTTCGCACAAGACTTTTTAGAGTCAGAAGGACAAGCCTAATGCCGGTTGAACAACCCCAATATGAAAAGCAGCTAAGAGTACCTGCCACCTACATGCGTGGCGGCACCAGCAAAGGGGTATTCTTTAGCCTCACCGACTTGCCGCAAAAAGCTCAACAAGCAGGGAGTTATCGTGACGCACTGCTGCTGCGCGTGATCGGCAGCCCAGATCCTTACGCAAAACACACTGACGGTATGGGCGGGGCAACGTCGAGCACCAGCAAAACCGTGATTGTTGCTGCCAGTCAAAAAGATGATCACGATGTGGATTACCTGTTTGGCCAAGTGGCTATTGATAAAGCGTTTGTGGATTGGTCGGGGAATTGTGGCAACTTATCTGCAGCGGTTGGCTCGTTTGCGGTACATGCGGGTTTAATTCCTGCGGAAAAATTGCCCCAAGAAGGTAAGGTGACGATTAAAATTTGGCAAGTTAACATTCAAAAAACCATTATTGCCCATGTGCAAATGCACAACGGCGAAGTGCAAGAACTTGGCGATTTTGAACTTGATGGCGTCACCTTTCCTGCCGCAGAAATCCCTGTGGAGTTCATGGACCCAGCCGATGGCGAAGGAGACATGTTTCCCACGTCAAACTTAATAGACACCCTTGATGTTCCCGGCGTTGGGCAACTCAACGCCACCTTAATCAATGCCGGTATTCCGACTATTTTCTTGAATGCCTCTGAAATTGGTTATACCGGTACTGAACTGCAAGATGATATTAATGGTGACCCGCAAGCATTGGCTAAGTTTGAAACCATTCGCGCCCATGGTTCCATGAAAATGGGCCTTATTAGCAACCTTGAAGAAGCGGTTAGTCGTCAGCACACGCCAAAGGTGGCCTTTGTTGGACCGGCAACGGCTTACCCATCATCAAGTGGTAAACTTGTAAAGAAAGACGACATTGATTTATGTGTGCGTGCTTTATCCATGGGTAAACTTCATCATGCCATGATGGGTACGGCTGCTGTTGCTATAGGCACTGCTGCTGCCATTCCCGGCACCTTGGTGAATCTAGCTGCAGGCGGAGGCGAATTGTCGTCAGTCACTTTTGGTCATCCCTCTGGCACCTTAACCGTTGGCGCAAAAGCCGCGTTGGTTGATAACAAATGGCAGGTTCAAAAAGCCACCATGAGCCGTAGTGCCCGAGTACTAATGGAAGGCTTTGTGAGGGTGCCTGAACCAAAGTAACCGTAAGCATCGTTCACCCAAACCCTTTGCCAAATTGTTTGGGTGAACATTGTCAAAGCTGACCAACTCATGTTAACTCGCGCTAACTTGCCGAGATAGACTCTCTTACGCTCGGCAACATTCTGCGACTAACCGGCACTCGATGCTCACTGCCCAATAGCAATAAACCGTTATCATTGTCACGTTGCAATGCGTTGACTTGATTGAGGTTCACCACATAAGATCGATGAACTTTGATAAAGCTAGATGGCAAACATTCTAGCATTTTTTTCAAACTTCCAGACGCCAGGAAAGCGCTTTTTGATGTGATCACGTCCACATAATCACCATTGGCTTGGCAATACAAAATGTCTGCAACCAACACTTTTTCTATTTTCCCTGCACTTTCAATATTGATAGTTTGTGATGAGTCTTGTGATTTAGTTTGCTCTATTCGTAGTTCAAGTTTGGCCCTAAGGGCTCTTTCATCCTGTAACGCTTCAGATTCACGCGCATATTCCAGTGCATGCTGAGCAAACAAAAACAGGTATAAAATAGCGAGAATGACGTAAAACAGAATTTCATGGAAGTAGCGGAAGGTTGGGAAAAATATAACGATAAAACCCACTAACACAAATAAATACCGCAGCCCATTTTGACTAAATTCACGCCTCATCTGTAAACTAACCATAAGCGATGAAATACAGATAGGAACAATAACAGCCAATGTGGCTTTTGCATCGAAGCCCACAACCGCAAATACACTGCCCAAAGTGACTAGCGCACCGCCGTAAAACCAATGAACAGAATATTGTCGGCCAACTTTAACGCAGATATGGGCGAGCAAGCTTAATCCTACACAAATCCCGAAAAATACGACAATTATTAAACGAATATCATGGCTGGGATAATGATAATCAAACAAACCTCGGCTCAGCTCAGCCAATAATTGCCCGGCCGCAAATACCGACATCAGCATGAACAACAATGGACTTATTTTATCTTTTAACCTGACAAGCAAATTTCCAAAATAAAATGCACTTAAAACAAATACCCCTAACAACACTAGCCCCAAATGCATTGTTTGTTGCACAAAGCTTTTACTGTCAAAAAATTCACCTATGCCCACAAAGTGCACAGGTTGTCTTAGGGTTAATAATCCATGATGTGACGACATGTGAATGATCAATTCGTTGTTAGCAGAAAGAACTAGCCCTTCCGGCAGGTAGGCAACATAATCCATCACTCCTACCAATTCTTGTTGTTTGGATTTGGCTGGTGTGCCATTTTCACCGATAAGGGTGCCATTGAAGAAAATGCGACTTGCTGTTTTGCCCATCACAAACACGCCCAGAGGAAATCCGCCACGCTCCCCATCAGTAGACTCCTTTATCAAGGCATCTATGCTCTTTTGAGGCACAGAGAACTTTACCCAAATCATGGCATTTTGTGGGTCAATATCGCCAAATTCAACCTGTTTGCAATCTGCTCCAGAGAAATCAGGAGGCGTTAATTCATCATTGTCACCAGAGCATTGCACGATGAATTGATTGTGCAGTGAGAATAACGAGGGTTGGGCGTTTACATCAATGCAGATCATGCTCAAAGCAACCAATATGAATACCCGCCAATGTAGTTCTAATGTGTCCAATATAAACCTCGTTAAATCAATAATTTTAGTACCACCGTTTATCGAACGTTTCCTACCGTTTAACGGCAACCTCTTTGAAAACAGGGCCACTGGCAGAATTGAACTGGTATCCACAGCGGATAATTTGATGCAATAGCACTATCATAAATTATCCAAAAGGTTGTTACATGAATTTTAAATACTTAATTGTCACATTGTTAGCTTTCGTTGGTAGCAGCTTATTTACATATGCACATGCCACCAATCAATCTACTTACGAAAATGAAACGGCCATTGTGTTTGAAGCCAATGATGGCCAAACCACCGACGCCTATGAAGGGTTTATTTGGGTTCCTGAAAACCGAAATAAGGCCGATAGCCGAATGATTAAAGTCAGCTATGTAAGATTTCCAAGCAAGGCACAAAATAAAGGCTCCCCTATTATTTATTTGGCTGGCGGCCCTGGAGGCTCTGGGATTGCCACCGCAAAATGGCGACGCTTCCCGTTATTTGTGGGACTCACTGAGCATGCCGACGTGATTGCACTGGATCAGCGCGGCACGGGAAAATCAAATAACTTGCCCAAGTGTACGTCATCTCAAAACATTGATCTGACAAAAGTCACTGACATAGCAAACACCTCCAGCCGTTACCGTAATGCGGCCCTTGAGTGCCATCAATTTTGGCAACAACAAGGCATTGATGTGCTTGGTTATACTAGTGTGCAAAATGCGCTCGACTTAGATGACTTGAGAAAGCATTTTAAAGCACAAAAAGTCTCGTTATGGGGAATTTCCTATGGCAGCCATTTGGCCTTTGCAGCAATGTCATTATTTGAAGATCGAATCGACAAGGTGGTGATTGCCAGTGCCGAAGGGTTAAACCAAACGGTTAAGCTGCCAAGTTACACCTCCAACTATTTTGCCCGAGTGCAAGCTCAATTAAATGGTGATGAGAAACTCAAAAGCAAATTTCCTGATATTCAGATGCTGATGTCAAAGGTACATAAAACACTGCTGGATAATCCCATGGAGATCAAAATTCCAACTCGAGATGGCAAAGAAATAGACTTTTTGTTTCAAAAACATCATATGCAACTCTTGGCATCGATGATGATTGCTGATCCGAACCAGTATCTGGCCATGTTATTGCAAACCTATGCAGAGCTCGCTGAAGGACAAACAGAGGTATTAATCAAAATACTGAGTCGAGGTATATTCAACAACCCAGTGATTGACTTCAAACTCATGTCCTTTGCCATGGATGTGGCATCAGGAATAACCGACTCTCGCCTTGCACAGGTTAAGCGTGAAACAAAAAATGGGCTATTAGGTGATTTGCTCAACTTCCCCATGCCCCATTTAAACAAGGTTATCCCAGAGCTCGATTTGGGTGACACCTTCAGGTTGCCCAAACCCAACTCAGTGCCAACCTTGTTGTTTACCGGAACACTCGACGGGCGTACCTATGTTGAAGGACAAAAGGAATCAGTGGCTCACTTAACAAAACTAACACAGGTAATTGTGGAAAATGCAGGTCATAACCTTTACACCATTTCACCGGAAGTACTGTCTCGCATGCTGGCGTTTTTCGCCGACCAACAAGTGGATACTAAGCCGATTGTGGTTGAACCGGCGTTCATCAAACACCTACAAAATTAGTAATCGTTAAGCTGTGGTGACCATGTGTTTGTCAAAGTAGGCAAACACATCGTCCCATAGCCCACTTGATCGGCTAAAGAAATATCCCATGTGACCAATGTCTGTCATTTGCACATGCGCCGGGTCAAGGTCGACACAATCTAACTGGGCACCCCGGTAATAATTCATAAAGGCATCACGGGAACGAGGGGTTGCCCACTTGTCATCAATTGAATTCACCGCTTTGATGGGAATATTCACCTGCGCAAATTTTTCGATCAGCCCCTGATGCTGTGGATCTTGAAAGAAGTAGTTGGGAAATCCACACCAACGTTTCCACTGTTTATAAACACCCAGAGGCAAATCTTCCCCCATACCCAATACACTCCAACCCAAATAACCTTGAACACGCGTTAACACAGGCGCGATGACATGCCACATCACACTTACTTTCAATTGTTCCAGTTTTGGCATCCACCCATGCCAGCCCGCACCGGTGCCAAAGATATAGGCCGCTTGTATATATTTGTGATTATCCATCAAGCCAATTGCATGACCACCGTAAGAATGCCCCACTAAATACACTGGAAGTTGTAAATTCGCGACATGGGCTACCACACCATTTAGATCGTGTTGGGCCCAATCTCGATAATCCATGTCAAAGCCTTTGAGGGTATCTGGAGCCGACTCACCAATGCCACGATAATCAAAGGTCACCACTGTGAACCCGCGCTGACAAGCAGCCAACGCGAACTTTTGATAAAAGCGTTGAGGGACTCCCGTCGCACTAGCAACCACAATGATGGCTTTGGGCTGTTTGGCCGAATAATTGCGTCCCGACAAGCTAAAACCGTCGCTCGCGGCAAACCTTACTTGTTCATATTCACCCATGTTTGTCTCTCTCAATTTCTACACTAGCCATCATGATAAAGTATGGAGTACACTCCACAGTCAAGTGGTTTATTAATTAACCTGAAACCTGAATAAGGGTTATCGGCCAGTATAAGTTTATTTATCTATTTAAAATCATGCGGTTATGCCATTTAAAATAAGGTGTATTGCCGTCGCTCAAAAATAACATTTTGGGTGGGTATCAAGGCATGGTATCTCCAAGGCTGACGTTTAATAACCTCATACCAAACAAAATGATGATCAGTTGTATCGCAAAGACAGGAAACAAATATAGTGAAAGCAAATGAACTGGCTAAAATAGCGGATGTGGGCAAAGATACCCTCAGATATTATGAAAAAATTGGTTTGATTAGCACACCACCTAGGAGCTCAAATGGGTATAGGGAATATCCTGACTCATGTTTGGAAGAGTTAAAGTTTATAAAAATGGCCCAGTCAGTCGGATTCACCTTGAGTGAAATAAAACCCGCAATTCCTTTTTTGGCCAATCCGGACCCAGGCTGTCCGCTATTGACCAATGCAATGACAAATCAAATACAGCGAATCGATCAAAAAATAGAAGAACTTGAAACGGCCAAATCAACCTTGCTTCGTTGGTTGGAGAAATTGTCGATGCCACCTGAGGTAGCAACGACAAAAACGAAATAAAAAGAATTATTGCTTGCGCCACAATACATGCACGACCACGAGTAACCAGATGCAACAACTGAATAGTAAAAAAATCGCACCGTGCAGATTCAAATGAACCGTTCCCGTTAGAAACAACGCTAAATTCAGCACTGATAAAACCATCCCCGTGGAACTCATCAGCAAGTACTTCACCTGACCAAATCCAGCCAAAATTGACCAACCCGCAATACCCAATAACCAGCCTATTGCACCAGCGTAGGCCAACGCTTGGTTACTGTTCCAAGAAAAGCTACTTAATAGGGTAAACGCTTCATGACTAAGGGTTAATTCGGTCGAAAGCCATATTACGGCGTTGGGGAAAATGAAACCGTTAACGAGCGCTGCGCCACTCATTGACAAAGAACCAAAGAGAAACGCCACACTCGACAAAGAAAATAACAGGGAGTTGCCAAAAAGTGCTTTCAATCCATGTTGGCAACACGCGAAAAACACCAGTGTGCATAGTATTAGTAGTCCATGAACACCTTGATTGAGGGCAGCTTCTTGCACAATCTCAGCAATTTTTTCATCAACACCGTCTGCTCCAACAGTGGGGTGGAACACTATTAACGACATGGATAACAGCGTAAACATCATTAATACTAGGGCGGTGCTTTTTAAATCTTTAGGATGATTTTGTGATGTCATTTGATTTACTCCGTGTGAATTCAGGTTAGACTAACAAGCAAGCGCAAAAAGATCCGGGACATAACCGTTAGGGTGTCCAATAATGAACATGGACTGTGAATTGTTCAGCAAAATGAGAAAACATGACCTCAACCAAACAAATCACCCAGGATAAACGGATACAGCGCACTCTTACGGCATTGCAAGTGGCGTTTGATGAGCTCATAACTAGCAAGCCCTATGATGAAATCACCTTAAATGAGATCATTGCTAAAGCGAACGTCGGACGCTCTACGTTTTATCAGCATTACAAAAGCAAAGACGATATATTGGCCAAGCGGCTCTCCTGGCCGATGACAATCTTGTCTAGCGCCGTATCACCTGATGGAAATATTGATGACATCCAAGGCATTTTGGCTCACTTTTGGGACAAACGCAGCTATGCTCGCATCATATTCAGCGGCACAACATTCAAGCAAATAAAGCTTGTGCTATCCGAACACCTTCTTACCCACATCGCAAAAGCAGACCCACAAGGTAGCTGCCCGATTCCTCATGGCACTTACGCGAAAATGATCGCAGAAGCACAAATGTTTTTGATAGCCAATTGGCTAACGGGGCAAACCCCCATTTCATTGGACAAAATAACCCAAGGGTTAATACAGACTTCCCGCGCCATGTTAGGCGGCCTTAAATAATGCTTGAACTCTTCTCATACTCACTAACCTATCAACAATTGGGCTTGTTATTGCTTTGTGCCTTTTTCATCGGCATGGCCAAAACCGGTGTGCACGGTGTGGCCATGTTTGCGGTGCCCATTCTAGCCCTTATCTTTGGTGGTAAAGCCTCTTCTGGACTCATGTTACCCATGCTGATCATGGCCGACTTGTTCGCGGTAAAATATTATCATCGGCATGCCAACTGGGGATTTCTGTTTAAACTATTTCCATCAGCCGCAGTAGGCGTATTGATAGCGACTTTCATTGGCAATGCCATAGACGATGTTATGTTTAAACAAATTATGGGCGGGATTATTTTTGTTAGTTTGGCGATTATGATATGGATGGAAACTGCCAATAAAGACAAAGTACCCGACTTCCTGTGGTTTGCGGTGTTAATGGGCACCCTTGGTGGTGTCACGACAATGATAGGAAACCTAGCAGGCTCTGTGATGGCCCTTTATTTACTCAGTATGCGCCTGCCCAAAAATGAATATATAGGGACGGCCGCTTGGTTCTTTTTGGCTATAAACGTGTTCAAAGTACCGTTTCATGTATGGAGTTGGGAAACAGTCTCCCTCAACTCATTCTACCTAAACTTACTTGGATTGCCGTTTATCGCGCTGGGGGCGTATGTCGGTATTCAAGTCGTCAAACGTATTCCTGACAAACAATATCGTTGGCTGATTTTGGCCATGACGGCGGTTGCAGCGGTATTTATGGTGGTTTAACTTTGCTCTTTTGTTAGCTTGGCGATAATTGCCAGGGCTTGGTCGGTTTGCTGTTGAGAATACTCCGTCATTTTCACATGGGTACTAGCCCATCCTATTAAAAAGCGTTCAAAATCGGCCCAAGCAAAGCAATAACACTGACGCCACTGCTGTTCGAGTAAATCAATATCAATGTTGTGATTGGTGCCTTCAATGGCTTGACGTAAATATTGAAAGTACAGATCAACCAAGGTGTCGGCGTAAATATTGAGCCCATCGTCATCCAAACAACTTCCCAAGAAGTACACCACATCTTTTATGCCGACTCCGCGACCAACATACTGAAAATCCACAGCGGCTAAATTGCTAAAATCAGCAGAAAAACAAAAATTGGCGAGTTTTGCATCACCATGCAGTAGGGTTTGAAATTGGCATTGATTAATATACGCATCGATCGCTACTGCCTGTTTTTTCAATGGTCCATCGGCCATTTTCTGATATTCATCCGGCCGTGTTGCCAAATGCCAATAAGTGCCAATTGGCCACAATGATGAGGTATCAAGGGTTAGGAATTGGGCATGAAAGTTCGCCAGCCAACTGAGCCCTTTTTGAATGAGTGGGAATGGGGCATCTACGCATCGGTAGGTAAAACCAAGGCTGTCTAAATCCTCCATGACAAGCCATGACATCTCGTTTAATTGGCCAGAAGCAATATGTTGTGGCACTCGACAATATTGATTGGTGTGTGTTGCGAAGTGACGATAAAATAATAGCTCATTTTGGTAAGAGTCGAGTTTTCGCTGGTGAGACAAACTTGTGTTCCAGCCCCTTGGATGATTTTGCTGCTGGGCTGGATTGACCATCTTGACCACATAAGGCTTATCACCAATGTGATAACGCCGGATTTCACCGTAACCGCTCCAAAGTGATTGGATCATCTGTTTTTTTTCAATACGAGCACCATCAAAGTGGCCTTGCATCTCGCTGATTAGCATATTTTGAAGCAGCTCACTCATTGCTCGTTTCACATCCAGATGGTTAATTTGTCATCAAAAAATAGCGTGCATTGGCACAAATGGTTGCACATCGGACCTCTGCGTCTTACTCTTTGACTATACAGCTAAAAGGCAACGATATGACAACCAACTCAGCATTTCCACATTTATTGGCCCCTCTTGATCTGGGATTTACTACACTGAAGAATCGCGCATTGATGGGTTCAATGCACGTTGGCTTAGAAGAGGAAAAAGGCGGCTTTGACAAACTCGCCGCATTTTACGCTGAACGTGCCAAAGGCGGAGTTGGATTGATCGTTACCGGTGGGATCAGCCCAAACATTGTTGGTTGGTTAGCCCCCTTTGCAGGCAGAATGAGTAGCCGCCGACACGCAAAGAAACACCGCGTAGTCACGGATGCAGTGCACGCAGAGGGTGGAAAAATTTGCATGCAAATACTGCATGCCGGTCGCTACGGCTATCATCCATTTAGTGTTTCAGCATCAGCGGTTAAATCGCCCATCTCTAAATTTATGCCCAAAGCTTTGTCTTCAAAAGGCGTGAAAAACACCATCAAAGACTATGTGGAGTGCGCCAATTACGCACAGATCGCCGGCTACGATGGCGTTGAAATCATGGGCTCTGAAGGCTATCTCATCAATCAGTTTTTCTGCGAACGCACCAACCATCGAGATGATGAATGGGGCGGCAGTTTAGAAAACCGAGCGCGATTGGCGGTTGAAGTAGTACGTCAAACTCGAGAAAAAGTCGGGACGAACTTTATCATTATCTATCGTTTATCCATGCTTGATTTAGTGGAAGGTGGTGCCCCTTGGGAAGAGGTTGTCTACCTTGCCAAGGAAATTGAAAAAGCTGGCGCAACCATCATTAATACAGGAATTGGCTGGCATGAAACACGAATACCCACTATTGCCACCTCGGTTCCCAGAGCAGCATTTACCTGGGTCACTGAGCGCATGAAATCAGAGGTGGATATTCCACTGATCACCACCAACCGAATCAACACCCCTGAAGTAGCAGAAGATGTGCTTGCCAAGGGCCATGCAGATATGGTGTCGATGGCGCGTCCATTTTTAGCCGATCCCCATTTTATCGCCAAAGCCATGCGAAATGAATCAGAGCAAATTAATACTTGTATTGCATGTAACCAAGCTTGTTTAGACCATGGTTTTGAACGCAAACGCGCCAGCTGTTTGGTCAACCCCCAGGCGTGTTATGAAACTGAACTGATTTTCAAAACAGTCGCGAACGCTAAAAAATTAGCCGTTGTGGGTGCAGGTCCTGCGGGGTTGGCATTTGCGACTTATGCCGCTGAGCGTGGTCATGATGTGCATATATTTGATAAAGCCAGCGAAATTGGTGGCCAGTTCAATTATGCCAAACAAATTCCCGGCAAAGAGGAGTTCTACGAAACCCTGCGCTATTACGGCAAGCGAATCGAAGCCTTAGGCATCACGTTGCATCTAAATACTGAAGCCACAGCCCAATCCCTTCAACCCCATGGATTTGATGAAGTGATAATGGCAACCGGTATCAAACCAAGACAACTCGACATTCCAGGCATTGAACACCCTAGTGTCATGAGTTACCTCGATGTACTTAGAGATCACAAACCAGTTGGCCAGCGTGTGGCATTAATTGGTGCAGGTGGAATTGGTTTTGACGTTGCTGAGTTCCTAGTGGAAAAAGAGAGTATTACCACCGACTTAAACAAGTGGCTAACCCATTGGGGCATTGATAAAGACTACAAACAACCCGGTGCCCTCACCCAGCAACATATTGAAGTAACCGACAGAGAAGTTTATTTACTACAACGTAAAGACACCAAAGTGGGCAAGGGACTGGGTAAAACTACTGGCTGGATCCACCGTACCACCCTGAACCAACACAGAGTGCAGATGATCAATTCAGTCTGCTATGAAAAAGTAGATGACCAAGGTTTGCATATTAAAATAGGTGATAAAGAGAAGTTGCTGGAAGTAGATAACATCGTTGTCTGCGCGGGCCAAGTGCCATTTAGAGAACTAGAAGCCAGCTTATTGGATGCAGGTATGAAGGTACATGTAATAGGTGGAGCGGATGTCGCTGCCGAATTAGATGCCAAACGCGCCATCCGCCAAGGCGCCGAGCTAGCATCAGTGATTTAATCAGCCCTAGGACGGGACCAGTCAGCGCCATGCAACTTTGCAGGTAAAAAAATGACATTTACGGATTACAAACAGCAAACAATCCGTAATGCTGCGTTCCAGTCCACACTGCAATGTATGAAGATTCAAAGCACTGGAGCTGGCTCCAGAGAGCCACTCACTGATCATTTATAGATTAACCCGATGTGTGGTTTTTCTATTTTAAACCGCTATGTCAATCTGATGTATCGCGCCCGCTCGGTTCTGCTCATCGACAAACACACTGGTTTGACGAAGCTGCGCACGGGGGTTGCCGGTGGCATCAGTAAAGGTAAAAGGCGTATCACTGGCGCTAAGAAGGATCGCCGACACACCACCCGCTTCGATAGATTTAAGTCGCTGTTTACCATCCCAAAGTTTAAGATCATCAAAGTGGTTATCTCGCTCATCAATCACGCCATTGGCGTCACTATCGTATTCGGCCAGTTCAGCAAATCCATTTCCCGTTGAAGCCCCAAATAATTCCATTCCGTGGTCTATTCTAGCATTATCATTATTGTCTCTTGCCAGGAACCATATCCCGGAACTAAGCGCTGGAAGAGTTTCTTTGGTGCCATCGCCTTGAAGGTCAAATGACATAGACTCGTCTGAAAAAAGCTGGCTGCTGTTGCTCATATTCAAGATGAGAGGGTCTTTAAATTCTGCCGCAGTCATCAACACGTCTCTGGTAATGTCGAGCTCGCGACTGAATGATAACGAAAGGCTCAGTTCGCGATTTGGGCCATCTGCTGACTGCATTGAAAACTGCGTACTGAAATCAAGGCGCTCATATTCGTACAAGTGCTCTTTGACCGATAACTGAGTGTCATCATTGACTTGCTGTCCATCGACAAAAAACATTGCATTTTGTCGATCAATTAGCATTGAAAAACTGCTGTCAGTTCGAGCCATATCATCTTTGTGACTCAAAATGTCACTGTAGTGCTCTATGGGTTTGCCAGAAACACTCTCAATAAGCTTTTTTTTCAGCATTAAGTCTGGGTTTAGTGACAATGAAATACTGGGTATTTCATTATGTTTTTCTGATGTTTCTGCCGCTTTTGATGAACTCTCGTCTGCGCCTCCAGATCCGTTTCCTAGCACCCGAGTGACGGTCCGCTCCTTTAGATGTTCATACTCATACTGAATCTGCGTTTTCTGATTAGAAATTTGCATGATAGATAACCCCTCATTAGGATTATCGACCAAAAACTGAAATTCTTAACGACTTTAATCAAGGGAAATTTTAAAAGCGGTTTGGAGCTGTTGTGGGTTCAACGTTTGTGTGCCCTAGTGTCATTCAGATTGAAAGCTCCCATTCAACATAGCAGCAACTGTGACCCCATTGATCATGATTTAAGATATACTGATCAGAATACGCTGCTCACCTAAATCGCAGAACACCGGGAGATCAAGAATGGGACACGTTTTCAATGGTAACCGTTTTTATCTGAGCATGGGATTAATCATGCTGGGGTTGGTGATTTTAGGCTTTGGTTCAGCGGCCTTTGTGCGCGCGCAGAATCCACTTGAAATGCCCCTGCTATTTCACATTCACGGTGTGACATATCTTGCCTGGTTTTGTTTGTTTATTCTGCAAGTATCGATTATAGGAAAGGCGAACCGAGCACTGCATATGAAACTTGGCGCTGCCAGTCCGATTGTAGTTGCAGCAATGCTAGTGACGGGTTGGATGATGGCAGCGGCATCCTATTTCCGCGGTACTTCTCCCATACCAGACATTTCAATTCAGCAATTCATGGCATTTCCCTTTTTTGATCTTGTGGGATTGATAATCTTTTATGGATTTGCTTTGGCAAAAAGAGCTGATGCTGACTTCCATAAGCGAGCAATGTTAATGGCATTGGTGTCAATCCTTGACCCTGCAACTGCAAGGATTGGTCTGGTAGTTGGATTTCCTCCCTTTCCACTACTAGTTAGTTTGATTCTTATCGGTCTGGTGATTTGGCATGACCGTCGAATGCTTGAGCGGGTTCACATTGTTACATGGTGTGCATTGGTATGGGTTTTTCTTCGTGTCGGGTTTGTCTTTGGCTTCGGAGCATCTGATACTTGGGCAACTTTGGCAAACCAAATATTTGGTTAAATTAACGGGCGACCAGTTCCAATCTCACAACGAGAATTATAAATTTTCAATGGTTTCACGTATTCCACAGAAATAACAAACGGTAGCTTACAGATGACTCAAGTTCCAGCTCCTGGGGGTGTTTGGCTTTTCTTAATTAGTCTTTTAGGGCAAGTATTAGTCAGAAAAGAGAAACGCGTTCTATGTTAACGCCAAAGATATCAAAGGCGCTGCACATGTAGCCCCGTGTTTGATTAAAACCTCTAAAAGCGAAATTGACCGTATACAGGATTAACAATCACTGAGTTGGCAGTAGGAAATGCATTTTAATTTTCATTTAGTGTCAACTTATTTTACATGCCACATCAAAAAAAAATAAAATTTTCCTTTAATATCAACACCATAAAGATTGGTGTTTTTTTTGCTTAATTTACCGAGCGATCGTCGCACAAAATTGTAAAGTAGAGGAATAGACCATGAATGGTATTACAAAATTATTTTCTAGAGTAATAATAACAGCCTCTTTTTTAGCTGGCACGGCAAACGCGGGCCCTATCTTTGGATTCGACCAACCGGGCAACTCATTTACCAACGGCAGTTGGGATTTCGCCTTGAACTTTGAGGTATTAAATGAAGTGTCTGTTAGTGGTTTGGGATATTATGCTGATCCTCTGACGGATGCTGTAGACAATAACGCAGTTGCATTGTACGACTCTCAACAAAACTTACTTGCAAGTGTAGTTGTTGACAATAGTTATGACGTATTGGATTTCTTTAGGTACGTAACAATCCCTGAACTAGTTTTAACCGCTGGTATATATCAAGTGGTAGGTGTAAGTAACAGTGACAATTACACATGGAAT
>JAOMVH010000038.1 GCA_028356795.1 Aliiglaciecola sp.
CCCCCAACGCCTATTCCGAAATTCTTAGTATGCGCGAGCGAGCTAAGCAGATTGATACTATGTTAGAGGACCGTCTGCAGAATGTGTTGCCCAGTCTGATGACTCGTGAAAACATTGATATGTGGATATTAATATCCAGAGAGTACAATGAAGATCCGGTGTTAAAAACCATGTTGCCATCTACCTGGTTATCGGCCCGGCGCCGCACAATCCTGGTGTTGTTTAATCCCGGTGAAGGCAAGCCCATCGAACGAATGGCAGTGGCCCGTTACGATGTTGATACTTTGTTTAGTAAAAAGTGGGACAAAGAAAAACAACCCAATCAGTGGCAGCGACTTGTTGAGCTAATCAAACAAAAAAATCCGTCAAAAATTGGAATTAATAAATCAACCCATTTTGCGTTGGCGGATGGCATGAGTGCCACTGAGTATGAAGAGTTCATGGCAGCGTTAACAGCACCAATGGCGAAACGGGTTGTTTCTGCTGAAAAGTTGGCAATCGCTTGGTTGGAAACCCGTTCAGAGTTAGAAATGGCGGTCTACCCAGAGTTGATTGAGATTGGTCATAGTTTGATTGCGCTAGCGTTCTCCAATGAAGTGGTTACGCCAGGAAAAACCACCACCACTGATATTGTTTGGTGGTTAAGGGAGCAATCAAGAGAACTAAAACTGATAAATTGGTTTCACCCCTCGGTGTCACTGCAGCGCTCAAATAATGAAAAGTTCGACCAAATAAGTGCTTTCAGCGGCGCTAAAAAAGATAGAGTTGTGCAGCCAGGTGATTTGTTACATGTAGATTTTGGCCTAGTCTATTTGCGTCTTCATTCCGACCAACAACAGCACGGCTATATTTTAAAAGCTGGCGAGACTGACGCCCCTGACTATTTAAAGAAAGCATTTAAAAATGCAAATTGACTGCAAGATATCTTCACGGCTAACTTTGCCCTTGGCCGAACGGGCAATGAGGTTCTAAAACTCTCTAGAGAACAAGCAATTCAAGAGGGAATTAAGCCTGCCATTTATACTCACCCTATTGGTTACCACGGCCATGCGGCGGGTACTACGTTAGGAATGTGGGATTCTCAAGGTGGTGTGCCAGTTCAGGGCGACTATCCGCTGCATTATGATACTGCCTATTCGATTGAGTTAAATGCAGCCACGTTTATTCCTGAATGGAAAAAAGAAATTCGCATTATGCTCGAAGAAGAAGCTTATTTTGATGAAAAAGGCGTTAATTATTTGCACGGCAGACAGACAGAATTTCATCTTATTAAAAGTGAATGAAACATGTAACAGAATTTTAATAAGCGCCTCTAAACTAAGATAGTTTGATATGCTTTGGCCGTTAATCAAACAGGAATGGAAAATGAGAACATCGAGCTTAATGCATAAGAGCAAGACAACATTATTAGCTGTGTCGGTCGCTATAGGTCTGGCTGCTTGCAGCACACCCACGACGTCAAATCATTCACAGGGTTTGCTAAATGCTTCAGTAGCTGAAGTTGCGGCTATGACTGAAGCGCAAAAAGTACAATTGGTGACTGAACAATATTTTAGTGACTCTATGTCTCGTAGCCCAATATACGCAACATTTGTGGGTATTAATGACTACAACGATCAGTTTGGTGATCCGATTAATGAGCAAATATTAGCCGAAGACTTAGCGTTTGAACGCAAATATCTTGCAGCGATTGAGCAAATTGATCCCAGTGCGTTGTCGGGCCAAGAGCGGCTTAGTTACGAAGTGTTTAAACGTGATCGTGAAATGGCGATTAAGTCAGTGGAATTTAATGCCCACTTAATACCTATTAGCCAGATGGGAGGCGTACATAGCTTCTTTGCCATACTGGGTTCGGGTAGTAGCGCACAACCCTTTAATACTGAAAAAGATTATCGTGACTTCATGAGTCGAGCACAGGGTTTTTCGGTGTTTATGGATAGTGTGGTTGTTGCGATGAAAGAGGGCATGGCTAAAGACATGGTTCACCCTAAACCCATCGCTCAGAAGTTAGTGCCGCAACTGGCCGCACATGTGGTTGACGACGTCACCCAAAGTGTTTTTTATACACCGGTCAATAAGCTTGATGAAATCGAAGGGATATCTGCACAAGAAAAAGCGCAATTGAAGCAAGATTATATTGCGATGATAGAGCAAGTGATTGTTCCTGCTTATAAAAAAGTCCACGACTTTGTGAAAAATGAGTATGTCCCAAATGCGCGAGATACAGTGGGCTTATCGGCACTTCCGAATGGTAAAAAGTGGTACGAATATCAAATCGAAACCAATACAACCTTGCCTCTATCGGCAGAAGAAATTCACCAATATGGCAAGGCCGAGGTAGCACGTATTTTATCTGAGATGCGCTCAGTGAAAGAAACGGTTGAATTTGATGGTGATTTGCCAGCATTCTTTGAATATTTGAGAACCGATGATAAGTTTTACTATGAAACTGAGCAAGACTTAATCGATGGCTACACCCAGGTGAAAGAAGATATCAATTCACGTTTGCCTGCGTTGTTTGAGGTCTTTCCAAAAGCCGATTATGTGGTGAAAGCTGTTGAACCATTCCGCGCCGCTTCCGCAGCAGGGGCCAGTTATATGCCGCCGGCGCCTGATGGTTCTCGGCCAGGTGTATTTTATATTAATACCCGTGACCTAAAGGCTCAGCCTAAGTTTTCTCTTGAGACCTTGAGTATTCATGAAGCTGCTCCGGGACACCATTTTCAAATTGCCATACAGCAAGAAGTTGAAGGGTTACCGAGCTTCCGAAAATTTGGTGGTTACACGGTGTTTGCTGAGGGGTGGGCATTATATGCCGAGAGTTTAGGTAAAGAGCTGGGCTTATTTACCGACCCCTATATGTGGTACGGCCGTTTAGCCGATGAGCAACTGCGCGCAATGCGTTTGGTGGTTGACACCGGCTTACATGCCTTTGGCTGGAGCCGTGAGCAAGCGATAGATTATATGCGTGACAACTCCTCTATGGCTGAATCAGACATTGTTGCTGAGGTAGAGCGATACATTTCTATTCCTGGCCAAGCCCTTGCTTATAAAACCGGAGAGAGACATATTCGAATGTTGCGCAACAAAGCGAGCAAAACACTGGGTGATAAGTTTGATGTGCGTAAGTTCCATACGCAAGTACTGATCGATGGGGCTATTCCTATGCCTATCCTTGAGTCGAAAATTGACCGTTGGATAGCGACACAGGGTTATCCCTAGATTTGTAACGAGCGAATAGATTCTAACTGAATCTATTCGCTTTTTAGGGTTATTCTAAGACCCGTGTTTTTAATTGGTAATAGCACATGTCTAGATTGCCATTTCCCTTGTAGTGAAAAAATGGATTTTGCAATTTTCTAGCACCGTCCAAACGTTGTTTAACCTGGACAGAATCTTGATGTTGGATCTGCACGTTAATTCTATCTTTTAGTTCCACCTCAGAAGCTAACTTCACCCATTCAATTTTACTACGTTGTTGAGCTTCTAGCATACCACTGGGGGTATTGACCGACGCACGGGTGACAGCTTGAACCGCTGGCATGCCGTAAATCACCTTGCCGAATGATGACATATTGCGATCAAGATGGCGTGTGGCTTGACCAATCACGATGTAAAAATCACTGGTAGCACTATTTTTTTCATTGCCTCGAGCCATGGCAACTGTGCCAGGACAGTGCAGCAGCCACTCCTGGTTTCCATCTTGGTCTCTTCCAGCGGAAAAGCCATGTAAGTAGCCGGTTTGAGGAGCCATCAAGTCATTGTTTTGTTCCAACTGAAAGCTGCTTGTTTTGGGCGCCACGCGGCTAAATTCTGCATTTAATGGCTTAACATCAAAACCTTTGTTGATACCATCCACGTCTCCGCCTTGGGCAACAAAGCCATCGATCACGCGATAAAAGTCTAGACCATTATAAAAACCCTGGCTCACCAGTTTTTTGAACTGAGACACATGATTTGGCGCCATAAAAGGGGCTAGCTCGATAATGACAAGCCCATGTTGGGTTTGCATATATACCAAGTCATCAAGTTTTGGCGTACGCCATTCTTTTTGCATCGATTGACTTGGGCTGGATAGTGTTGCACTACATATTAATAGTACACAGATAAAGATGCGATTTTGCATAAGTGTTCCATAAAAAAGCTCGCGATTTGCGAGCTTGGTTTGTATCGTTTATTTGACTTCTATGCCTGCGGCTTGTTTGTCAGCATGGTAACTGGAGCGCACCATGGGTCCACAGGCTGCGTGGGTAAAGCCAATTTTGTGAGCGTACTCACCTAATTCATCAAATTCAGAGGGGTGCACATAACGTTTTAACGGGTAGTGATGTTTACTTGGTTGTAAATACTGGCCAAGTGTTAGCATATCCACATTGTGGGCGCGCAAATCATCAAGTACTACTGATATTTCTTGCTTGTCTTCACCCATACCCATCATTAGACCTGATTTGGTGGGAATGTCAGGATGCTGTTGTTTGAATTTTTTCAATAAATCCAAAGACCATTGGTAATTTGCCCCTGGGCGACATTCTCGATACAAGCGAGGGATTGTCTCTAGATTGTGGTTGAAGACATCAGGTACACCTTGTTTAAATATCTCTAGTGCTCTGTCCATTCTGCCACGAAAATCTGGTACTAACACCTCGATAGTCGTACTCGGGCTATGCTCCCGAATGGCATTAATACAATCAACAAAATGTTGTGCACCACCGTCTCGCAAGTCATCGCGGTCAACGGATGTGATTACCACATACTTTAATCCCATTTCAGCTATCGTTTTCGCTAACTTGATAGGTTCTTCGGCACTGGGCGGAAGCGGTTTTCCATGGGCAACATCACAAAACGGGCAGCGTCTTGTGCAGATATCCCCTAGGATCATGAATGTTGCGGTTCCATGGTTAAAACATTCGGCTAGGTTAGGGCAGCTAGCTTCTTCACAAACAGAGTACAAATTGTTTTTGCGCAAGGTCTTTTTGATATGGTCAATTTTATCTGTGGTGCGAGGTAGCTTTATTTTGATCCATTCAGGTTTGCGTAACATTTGTTCCTTTTCAGTTGGAACAATCGTTATCGGAATATGTTTCACTTTTTCGTCGTCGCGGAGTTTAACTCCTGCTTCTGGGCGCGCGTTACTCATCAAAACCTTCTCTGTCATCTTTAATGTCAATACTCAATAAACGGCATAAATGATCAACCAATTTTTCGCCAGCTTGGTTGATGCTAGTCGGGCCGCCAATTTGCGCACAATTTACCATTTCAAGTCCGGCATATCCACATGGATTAATTCGCTGAAACGGCGATAAATCCATGTCGACATTCAGCGCTAAGCCATGAAATGAACAACCTTTACGTATCCTCAGTCCCACAGAACAGACTTTTTTCTCATCAACGTAAACACCTGGCGCGTCTGCCTTGGCGTAAGCGATGACACCAAAATCTTGTAATGTATCAACCACGCATTGCTCTAACGCCGTCACTAGGGTTCGTACGCCTAGTTTTCGACGCTTAATATTTAGTAATACGTACAATGTTTGTTGACCCGGCCCGTGGTAGGTTACTTGACCACCGCGATCCACTTGTACAACGGGAATATCGCCAGGGTTTAATATATGCTCAGCTTTGCCAGCCTGTCCTTGTGTAAACACAGGTTCATGTTCAACCAGCCAAATCTCATCATTAGCCTGCTCATCACGTTGATCTGTGTAGTCTTGCATGGCCTGCCAGATGGGTTCATAGGGCTGAATTCCCAACTGTCTTACTATCAATGTTGATGAGTTCAACACCAGACTCCTATAAAACTACGCGAACTAATTCTAGATTCGATAACTCAGTGTAAATGGTTTCCATGTGCTCTTTGCTTGTCACTTTTACACTAATAGACAAGGAGTGATAATTGCCCTTAGAGCTTGGTTTAATTGTTGGGGTGTAATCACCTGATGCATGTTGTTGCAAACACGCAATCACATCAATAGGCAGTTGCTCACTTGCGACTCCCATTACTTTAAAAGTCTGGAAACAGGGAAATTCCAATAACTGATCAAATTTTGTATCCACAATTTTTCTCTCAAAACAGTTGTTAACGCACTAGGCTATTTTATCTTAGCTATCAAAGCCTAACTGCAGCTTAATGTAATCAAATGCTTGGTCGATCAGTCCACCTTCCTGCACTTCTTGTAGTGTCACCAAAGGGTATTCAGCGATGTCTTCACCTTCAAGTTGCAAAAATAGCTTGCCGACAACTTGACCTTTGGCAATAGGAGCTTCGAGTTTAGTATCGAGTTTAAAGTTTGCTTTTAGGTTTTTGACCTGACCTCTGGGTATGGTTATGGGGGTGTCTTGATTAATTCCCAAGTCAACTGTTTCGGTATCGCCCATAAAAATGCGGTGAGATACAAAACTATCGCCCGCTTTGTACGGTGTCACGGTTTCGAAAAAGCGGAATCCATATTTAAGCAGTTTTTTGTTTTCGTTTTTACGAGCGCGCTCGCTTTCAGTACCCATTACAACTGAGACAAGTCTCATTTCGGCCTGAGTGGCAGAGGTCACTAAGCTGTATCCTGCATCTGAAGTATGGCCTGTTTTAATGCCATCAACATTGAGGCTTTTATCCCACAATAAACTATTCCGGTTGTACTGCTTGATATTGTTGTAGGTAAACTCTTTTTCTTTGTACAGTGCGTATTCTTCTGGTACATCATTTATTAAAGCACTGGCCAAAATGGCCATGTCTCTGGCCGTTGTATAGTGGCTACCATCGTGCAATCCATGGCTGTTAACAAATTTGGTTGAGTTCATCCCAAGCTTCGCTGCATGGGCATTCATCATACTAACAAATGCTTCTTCGCTGCCTGCGATATGCTCTGCCATGGCAACACATGCATCATTGCCTGATTGAATAATAATGCCCCGATTCAAGTCGCCAACGGTGACTTCCTTGCCCGCTTCAATAAACATTACCGAAGAACCTGGAAAATTCTTTGCCCATGCGTTTTCAGACACAACGACGACGTCAGACTCACTGATGTTGCCATTGGCAATTTCAACACCAATCACATAACTGGTCATCATTTTTGTTAAACTGGCCGGTGCTAATTGAATGTCTGCATTGGTTTCAGCAATTACACGGCCGGTGTGATGATCGATAAGCACATAGCCCTTGGCCGCAACTGATGGAGGAGGGGGGATAACAACCGCCGCTGACAAAGGTAAACACACTAATGCCGCACCGATTGATGATAAAAGTCCTAAAACACTCGATTTAATTTTGCCCATTGACCTGCCGTAATTCGATTTTTAAATGATAGATAAACGCCGCGTAATATAGCATTTTTGCTGACGTTTGTTGCTACTTTTATTGAAAATACTTGTGTTGTTGTTAATCAATTAGGACTACAAATAGATCAATAAGTTTGTTTAAAAAGATAGTTTTACAGATTTAACTAAGGCCTGTTTATCTTTGCTGTATGTTTTTGCAGCGAGTTGTGTGGTATTTGTTCAATGCAGCACCAATGTGATGTAGTTGTTCTAATTGAGCGGGTGTTCGATTCAAAGATGATAAATTAAGGTGCTGTAAAAACGCGAAAAGCACTATCGAAGCCGTCTTGTCTAAGCTTTTGCAGTAAATCATTGGCACGAGATTCATCACTTAGCGGGCCAAGCCTAAGTCTAAATAGTCCATCTAAGATTGGTGCTGTTGCATTAATTTTGTATTGATTTTGCAGACCTGATGCCAGCCTCTGTGCTTTTGTTTCATCCTGAAGTGCCGCAACTTGAATATAAATTTGCTGGCTAGGCGCTGCTTGGGAGGCGACTTGTGATGTTGCTGGACCAAGAGTAGGTTGTGGTGGAGTAGGAGACTGATTACCCACAACCAGAGTGCCTTGTTCATCCACATGCATCACTTCAACCTTGACTTTTGCTGTGCCGGTATCCAATACACCAATTTTCATCGCCGCAGCATAAGACAAATCAATGATTCTTTTTTGGTGGAAAGGACCACGATCGTTAATCCTAACAATGGCTTGTTTACCGTTTGCGAGGTTAGTGACTCTTACAAATGAGGGCAAGGGAAGTGTTTTATGTGCAGCGCTCATCGCAAACATATTATACACCTCACCATTGGCCGTTAGGTGACCGTGAAATTTCTGTCCATACCAGGATGCAATACCGGTTTTTTCGTAGCCTTTGGCTGTTTTTAAGGGGCGATAGTGCTTTCCCAATACTGTGTAGGGCCGCAGAGAGGCTGCTAAGTAAGGCTCAAATCGTGGCGTTACGTCACGAAAGTCGATGTTTTCATCAATATATTTTGGTTTGGAATCTGTGTGCTGGGAATAACGGCCATTATCTGCGCAAGCCGCTATAAAAATAGTGAGCAGTAGGATCCCAATTCGCATTATTGTTTTTCCATTGCTAGGCGCAGTTGTTCACTAAACTGATATACAGCCATAGCGTACAAGGGACTGTGATTGTATCGTGTGATCACATAAAAATTGGGTAGACCAACCCAATACTCATGACCATTTTCAATATCAAATTCTAGTAGCTTTACACTTTGTGTAGGAGACAGCCCAATATCCGAATTTATTTTTATGCCAGCATCTTTCAAAGCCTGCCACTGATCTTTAAATTTTAAAGTTTTACTTAACAATGCTTGATGGTTGTTTTTAGTTTCATCAATATCCGCCATAAAAGCGACATCTTCACCGCCTTTCCAACCATGAACCTTAAAATAATTCGCCACACTTCCAATGGCATCCACAGGGTTGTTGAGTAAATCGCGGACTCCATCACCATCAAAATCTACCGCGTAGTGTCGATAACTTGAGGATATAAACTGCCCCCAACCCATAGCTCCAGCGTAGGATCCTTTTAGTTCATGCAAATCAAAACCTTCTTCACGAGTCAGTAAAAAATACTGCTCCAACTCACTGCTAAAAAACTTGGATCTAGGAGGGTAGTGAAAACCTAAAGTATAGAGGGCATCTAGTACTGAATACTTTCCTTTGTAGGTTCCGTAAAAAGTCTCAACGCCGATAATTGCAGTAATGATTTGAGCCGGAACACCCGTTTCTTTTTCTGCTCTTGATAGAGTGTCATGGTGCTTTTGCCAAAAGGCCAAGCCTTTTTCCAAGCGTTTTTCGGTTAAAAAGATAGGATAATATTGATACCAGGGTTTTGCTTCCCAAGGGCGGGCAATAGCATCTAAAATGACTTGATCTTTATTGGCTAGTGCGAGCGCGTCCTTGATATATTGTTGGTCGAATTGATGTTTGGAAACCATCTTATTGACGAATTGATCTACTTTATTGGCAAGCTGTTGATCCGATGAACTCGTCTGCGAAGAAGCGTCAGAAAAACAAAAGCAACAACCCAACATAATCAATATTTGTGTAACCTTACCCATTATCTCTCCAATTTTGTCCATCTAAGCCATGTAACCAATGAGGTAGTTTGGGACATATTATTTTTATTGTCTGGAAAGCAGACGTTTTTGTGTACTTATTGCCATTAGAATGCCAAAACCGGCTAATAATGTCACCATTGACGTTCCGCCATAACTGACTAACGGCAAGGGCACCCCAACAACAGGGAGAATGCCAGAGACCATCCCAATATTAACAAACACGTAAACAAAAAATGTCAAAGTGATACTGCCGGCTAATAATTTGGCAAAGGCATCTTGAGCACGCATTGAAATCATCACCCCAACAACAATGATGTAGCAGTATATTGCTAATAAACCTATGATACCGATAAGGCCAAACTCTTCACTAAATACTGCAAATATAAAGTCAGTATGTCGTTCTGGTAAAAACTCCAATTGGGATTGCGTTCCTTGCAACCAGCCTTTGCCGTCGACGCCGCCAGATCCGATAGCAATTTTTGATTGAATTATATGGTAGCCAGCCCCGAGAGGTTCACTTTCAGGGTTTAGAAAGGTGAGAACACGCTGCTTTTGGTACTCCTTCATTAAGAAGAACCACATAACAGGGGCAAAGGCAGCGCCCAGCGCGCCGACCATAAAAATGATATTCCAACTCATGCCAGCCAAGAACAATACAAAAATCCCCGAGCTGGCAATTAGCAATGATGTCCCTAGATCGGGCTGTTTGGCGATCAGTAATGTGGGAATAACCACAACCACAAAGCCCACGCAAATATTCCATAGACGAGGAGGCAGGTTAAATTGGCTAATGTACCAGGCAACCATCATTGGCACGGCAAGTTTCATAATTTCGGACGGCTGAAATCTAACCACACCAAGATCTAACCAACGTTGCGCACCTTTACCCATGACGCCAAAAAGCAAGACAGCAACTAACATCAATAAACCTGCAATGTAAAAGTAGATTGCGATCCGTTGATAAGCCAAAACTGGCACCTGAGCTAGAAAAAACATCACCATCATGGCAACGCCTAGGCGGATTATCTGACGTTGAATGAGAGCAATATCTTGTCCCCCTGCAGAGTAGATAGTGACCAAGCCAACACTCATCAGCGCTAATAGTCCTAAAAGTAGCGGTCCATCAATATGCAGTCGATGTAGAAGTGACTGTTTGTTGGGTTCTAATTTAGTTCTTAACATGGGAGGGACTCATTATTGCTCTACTGCCTCATCGACGTCTGTTTGTGCTATTTCTAATGGATGCTCGCTAAAGTAATAATCCATGATTTTGCGCGCAATTGGAGCAGCTTGAGAACCTCCGCCGCCAGCATTTTCTAGAACAATCGACAAACTGATTTGAGGTTCATCGAAAGGAGCGAAACCCACATACATGGCATTGTCTCGGTGTTTTTCTGATAACTTCTCTGCATCGTACTTAGCATCTTGGGCAATACTGACAAGTTGCGCGGTACCTGTCTTGCCCGCGGCGATATATTCAGTCCCGGCAAATGCCGTGCGGGCAGTCCCGTGTGGCTCATGAATAACCCCTAACATTGAATCTAAAATGAGATCCCAGTTTTCTGGGTTTTGCACCGGTATTGGGGGTAACTCATTGATCGGTGCCAGCCTGGTATTACCATCGACTAAATGGCCCATCAGTATTTGTGGACTATGACGAATACCTTGATTAATCAATGTGTTGATTGACTTTGCCAGCTGCAGTGGTGTAGCGGTCCAATAACTCTGGCCGATACCTACTGGAATGGTATCACCAATGTACCAAGGTTCATTAAAGCGCGCTTTTTTCCATCCGCGGCTAGGCAAGTTGGCGTCTGACTCCTCATAAAGATCAATGCCCGTATAGTCTCCAAAGCCAAAGTTGGACATGTGTTCGTTAATCTTATCGATACCTAAATTGTAGGCAAGATCGTAAAAAAAGTAATCGCATGAGACTTCAATCGATTTTTTAGCATCGACCCAGCCATGTCCCCATGGCACCCAATCTCGCCATACATGACTAACATTTTCGAGTTTATAGCGACCGTTATCAAACATGCGGGTTTCAGGCGTGATGGTACCTTCTTCTAATCCTGCTAAGGCTAAGTGCGGTTTAACGGTAGAGGCAGGTGGGTATTGTCCCTGAGTCGCGCGATTAATAAGCGGCCGATCTTTAGACTCGAGCAGAAATGAATATCGTTTACTGCTGATACCATGGACAAAATAATTGGGGTCGTAGCTTGGGTTGCTATAAAGCGCCAATACACCAGATGTCTTAGCATCCAACACAACCACGGATCCCCTATTTTTGTCCATCAATCGTTGAATGTGGAGTTGTAGTTTAACATCTAAATTAAGAACCAGATCTTTACCTGGCTTGGGAGGTTGAAAGTTCAGGGTACGAATGATCCGTCCTTTGCTATTTACTTCCACTTCCTGATAGCCAACTTCGCCATGCAATAGCTCTTCATGGTATCGTTCAATGCCGAGTTTACCAATATCATGGGTTGCTTTGTAGTTGTCCTCCTTGCCTTCTTGACTTAACTTGTTTGAATCTTCTTTGTTGATTTTAGCCACATAGCCTAGGGCATGGGTGAGGGCACTTCCATATGGGTAGTGGCGCGCTAAACGCGCCTCGATAGAAACGCCAGGGTACTTGTGTTGATTGGCTGAAAACAAAGCGACTTCGCGACTAGTAAGACGATTAAGCAAGGACACTGGCTTAAATCGACGTTGCCGTTTCATGTCCTTTTTAAAATCGTCTATATCATCTTGG
Source organism: Aliiglaciecola sp. (assembly GCA_028356795.1). GTDB lineage: Bacteria > Pseudomonadota > Gammaproteobacteria > Enterobacterales > Alteromonadaceae > Aliiglaciecola. The sequence continues at coordinate 12,159 of JAOMVH010000038.1, forward strand.
CTGATATCTAAAAGATCACCCAATGAGGAAAGGGTTTGGTCTAAATCATCAACTTCTTCTGGTACCACATCTAGCGAAAATACCGGACGATTTTCAGCCAATAACTCGCCATTTCTATCATAAATTAGGCCGCGATTAGGCGCTACTGGCAGTACTTTAATTCTATTTCCATTTGAGCGTGTTTGATAATCATCAAAGCGCTTAACTTGCAAAAAATACAAATTGCTAATTAACACTATCATCATCACAACCACCAACAGCATTGCCATGAAAGAGCGTCGCATAAACAAGTTAGCTTCTGCTGAATGGTCCTTAATTGCTATACGTCTTGGCGCCAATGTTATTCTCTGTGATAAGGGTGATTAGTGTTGACAGACCAAGCTCGATAGAGGCTTTCGGCGACGATGACTCTGACCATCGGGTGGGGAAGTGTTAAGGGCGACAACGACCACTTTTGTTCACTTGCTGCAATGCATTGGGGTGCTAACCCTTCAGGTCCACCAATAAGCAAGCTAACATCTCTTGCGTCGAGTTGCCACTTCTGTAAATTAGTTGCTAGTTGCGCAGTAGTCAAAGGTTTACCGGTTACTTCTAATGTGACGATCCTATTCCCTTTGGGTATCGCATTGAGAGTTAGTTCCCCTTCCTTTTGTAAAATGCGTTTAATATCAGCATTTTTACCGCGTTTTCCTGCGGGGATTTCAGTGGTACTTAAAGAGATGTCACCGGTAAACCGTCTCTCGTATTCTCGATAGCCAGCTTCAATCCAGCTTGGCATCTTGGTTCCGACTGCAATGATCTGAATTCGCATGGTAGGAGAGATTAGCCCCAGAGTTTTTCGAGCTGATAGAAATCCCGTGTATCGTCTTGCATCACGTGAACAACAATTTCACCTAAATCGACTAACACCCATTCACCGTCTTCTTGCCCTTCTACACTGAGTGGCGCATGTCCTGCTTGCTTGGTTTCGAAAACCACATTTTGTGCGATTGAGACCACATGTCGCTTTGAGTTTCCTGAACATATCAACATAGTGTCAGTGACGGTTGATTTATCAGTCACGTCTATATCTATGATGTCTCGTGCTTTTAAATCTTCCATCTTTTCAATGACAAATTGCTTGAATTCGTTACTATCCAAATGTGTTTCCTCTTAATATTGGTTAAATTCTTTGTTGTAAGTCTATCAGAATTATTGATTCTGGACTAATGAGTGATTACCTTTGTCTACAGTATTTATCATGCATGTAAAGGTTATGCGTAACATGTATTGTTCATGCTAATGGCAGTTCAGCAAAATTAAAGCCTATAAATAACAAACACAAATGGCTTAATTCAACATAGGGTCTCACCACTTGTGATTGTTTTAAATTTTGGTCGACGATTGCCAATTTTTCTTGAATGTCTGTCAGTTGGTTTTCAGCTAATCGGTGCATGGCTGACTGATAAAATGATTGCCGGTTCTTCCAAATACGATGTTGATTCCAATTGACCGGTTTACCAGCTCGTTTGCTTTCTTGTAAATGAGTAAGGGTTTGCCACTCTCGTGTGAGGGCCCAAACAATAATGGTGGGCTCGACGCCTTCAGCTTCAAGACGATGCAGCATTTTGAGTGATTTAGTGGCATCGCCGGCAAGAAGCACGTCAATTAACTGGAACACGTTGAATCGTGATTGGTCGATAACGGCTTTTTCGACTTGTTGTTCGTCTACCTGACTATTCGGGTACAACAAGGCTAATTTATCAATTTCTTGCTTAGCGGCGAGTAAGTTGCCTTCACAAAAATCACTTATCAAAGCTAATGAATTGGAAGACGTTTGCAATCCTATTTTTTTTGCATAGTTGGCTACCCAATTAATTAGTTGCTTGCCTTCAAGCGGGTAACAAGGGATATACAATCCAATTTTATCCAAAGCTTTAAACCATTTTGTATTTTGTACGTCACGACCTATCTTTTGCCCGTGAATGAGCAAAAGTGTGTCTTGACTTATATTGGCAGCCAGCTCTGTTAGCACCTTACTACCCTCGGTACCTGGCTTACCGGTAGGTAACTCTAATTCGATATACTGCTTGTCACTGAATAAAGAAAGCGTTTGGGTGGCTTCAATAAGGCTGTGCCAGCTAAACTGATTGTCCACACTTAGCTGTTGTCGCTCGTCGAACCCTTGGCCTTGTGCTGTTTTTCTCACCGCTTCAATAGACAACATCTTTTGCAATGGCTCATCACCAAAAACAAGGTAAACAGGAGCCAAACCTTTGCTAAGTTGGCTGTCTAACCTGTCTGGATAAGTCTGCATTAATTTTGTCTGCTGTCTAAGCTAGGCAGCATTCGAATAAGTCTGTCGGCTGCTAATTGGCGCAACTCAGATAGCACAAGGTCGAGTTCTCTTGATTTAGCTAAAATTGCGTCAGGATCGTCTTGATACTCTCTTGTGACATCAAATTCCACAAACTGAGGCTCTTGACCGGCAAATGCCACTTGAAAACGAATCGTCAACACTAATTCATACTCAGCTACTTGACCGGTAGGGAACAATGACAATAAGCGTCTATCGAGACTGTCTTGCATTAGGTATAACGCCACCGTTTTTTGTTCATCAGTACTAGGTGCAACTGACGTATAAGGAATTTGATATATCTTCAGATAATCAACTACCGCTCGTTTAAACGGGGTATGTTGTTGACTACCTGACAAATATATTTGCTCAATTCCTGGTGGTAGAGCTTGCGCACTTCGTAACTTAAAGCCACAAGCACTTAGGGCAACGACAGTTGCTAACAAAAGTACCAAAGTTTTTACGGTTGGAATTGTCATCCCCTTAGTTGGCCACAATATTGACCAGCTTGCCTGGTACGTAAATGACTTTTCTGATTGTTTTATCTTGAGTGAATTGGCCAACATTAGGCTGATTAACGGCTAACTCTTTTACCGTTTCCTCATCAGCATCCGCAGCTACCGTTAATTTCGCTCTCACCTTACCATTGACTTGCACGATGATGAGCTTTTCATCTTCTACCATAGCGGCTTTATTCGCCTTTGGCCAAGGCGCAAAAGCCAGCTCTGAGGTTTCACCTAACAAGGTCCATAGTTCGTGACAAATGTGCGGTGTAATTGGGTTTAACATCAGTACCATTGCTTGGACACCTTCGCGCAGTACTGCTCGATCTGATGGTGTATCTTGTTTGGTTTTTTGTAGATGATTAAGCAATTCCATGATCGCTGCGATCGCCGTGTTAAATGTTTGCCTTCTACCTAGGTCATCGCTTACTTTTTCAATGGTTTTATGAATATGACGGCGTAGCACTTTTTGTTGATCATTTAATGCTGTTTGATCAATTTCTCCAATTTCACCGGCGACAATATGGTCTTGCACCAATTTCCAAAAACGTCTTAAAAAGCGGTTCGCACCTTCCACGCCTGAATCTATCCACTCTAATGTCTGTTCTGGCGGAGCAGCAAACATGGTAAATAATCTAATAGTATCCGCGCCATAAACATCAATCACTTGCTGTGGGTCGATTCCGTTATTTTTTGACTTTGACATTTTTGTCATACCGCCAAAGTTAACTGGCTCTCCGTCACTGGTTAATACGGCGTTGATTACACGACCCTTGTCATCTTTTTCAGTACTCACATCGGCAGGGGAATACCAATACTTTTTGCCTTTTTCATCTTCGCGATAAAATGAGTCAGCCAGCACCATGCCTTGGCAAAGAAGCCGTTTATAAGGTTCGCTAGAATTTACAAGACCTTCATCTCGTAATAATTTGTGGAAGAAGCGAGAATAGAGCAGGTGCAAGATAGCGTGTTCAATCCCCCCGACATACTGATCAACGGGTAACCAATAATTGGCTTCTCTGGGATCAAGCATGGCTTGTTCATTTTGCGCACAGGTATATCTTGCGTAGTACCAAGATGACTCCATAAAGGTGTCAAAAGTATCTGTTTCGCGTAACGCTGGCTGGCCTTTATACTCGGTTTTAGCCCATTGGGGGTCGGCTTTGATAGGTGATACAACACCATTCATTACCACGTCCTCTGGAAGCACCACTGGCAGCTGTTCTTCTGGCACAGCAACGGACTGACCGTCTTCAAGATTTAGCATTGGTATGGGAGTTCCCCAATAACGTTGCCTTGAAACGCCCCAATCCCGTAAACGATAGTTGACCTTGCGTTGACCTTTTCCTTGAGTTTCCAATTCTTTAGCAACGCGATCGAATGCTTGTTGAGAGGTTAATCCATCAAACTGCCCGGAATTAATTAGTGTGCCTTTTTCGGTGTATGCCCCTATGGATAGATCACAGTCTTGTTCTGCATCATCTAGTGGCTTGATAACTTGCACAATATCCAACTGATATTTTGTTGCAAATTCATAGTCACGTTGATCATGACCTGGAACCGCCATGACAGCACCTGAGCCATAGTCCATTAATACAAAGTTGGCCGCCCATATGGGCACTCGGATGCCAGAAATAGGGTGGATCGCATAGAGACCTGTTGGGCAACCTTTTTTGTCCATGGTTGCCATATCGGCTTCTGCTACCTTGGTATTTTTGCATTCATCAACAAAATCGGCGAGTTCCGAGTTGTTTTTTGCCGCTTCTAATGCAAGTGGATGAGTCGCAGCAATCCCCACGTAGGTAACGCCCAAGAGCGTATCAGGTCTTGTTGTATAAACGTCAAAGGAGCTCATTCCTGCGAAGTCGTTTTCTAGCTTGAAAGTTATTTCGACTCCTTCTGAACGACCAATCCAATTTTTTTGCATTGTTCGTACTTGTTCTGGCCAATCATCCAATTGTTCCAGGTCTGCCAATAATTCTTCAGCATAGTCGGTAATTTTAATAAACCACTGAGGGATTTCTTTTTGCTCTACTAAAGCACCTGAACGCCAACCTCGGCCATCAATAACTTGCTCGTTGGCCAAAACCGTATGATCAACAGGATCCCAATTAACGGTGGCATGTTTTTTATACACTAAGCCTTTTTCATAAAGTCGTGTGAAAAACCATTGCTCCCATCGGTAGTAATCTTGTTTACAGGTCGCTACTTCACGCTGCCAGTCATAACCAAAACCGAGGGATTTTAGCTGCTCTTTCATGTATTCAATGTTGGAATAGGTCCATTTTGCTGGTGCCGTATTGTTATTGATTGCTGCATTCTCTGCTGGCAATCCGAACGCATCCCATCCCATTGGTTGCAGTACATTTTTACCCAGCATTCTTTGAAAACGACTGATCACATCGCCAATCGTGTAGTTGCGCACATGACCCATGTGTAAACGACCGCTTGGATAAGGAAACATTGAGAGGCAATAGAATTTTTCTTTTTTTGCATCTTGCACGGCGGTGAAGACTTTGTTTTTCTCCCAGTGAGATTGAACCTTTGCTTCGATTTTCTGCGGGTCGTACTGATTTTCGGTCATTAAAACGCAATTCCAAACATAAAAATTGATTAAGTGAAGCGCGAATTAACAGTCAAAATACAATCGCGCGCAATTGTGTAGAGAATACCTTAGCTGTAGTAGTTCAAACAATAGCTAATACTGTTTTAGCCTTGTATTTGTGGCAATCAAGAGCATAAATTGAACAGATCTTTTGTTCCATGTCAGATAGACGGTTGACAGGACATAAAAGACAGGTTTCACTGTCGCTAAAATAGCAGTGATTAATGGTTTATGACGGAACATCTTTCCTTAACAACAAAACAGCTCTCAGCAATACCAAGTCGACGCTTCATTAATCAGGCATTAGCTGATGACTCGGTGCTAAAAGCCACTTTTATTGGCCAACATCGAGCACGAGAAGCCTTGTCTTTTGGATTGGGGATACGCTCAAGGGGATACAATCTTTATGTTATGGGTGAGCATGCCACCGGCAGATATACCTTGGTACATGAATATATTGCCAAATCAGTAGAGCAGGTAGCCACTTTGGAAGAGTGGTGCTACATCAATAACTTTGAAGAAGAGCGTGAGCCCTTTGTTTTAAGACTACGACCGACCGAAAGTAAGCTCTTGCATAAAGACATGGAAGGGCTAATTGATGAGCTTATGGATACCTTTCCAGCAGCCTACGACAACCCTGGCTATCAACGTAAAAAGGCCGCTATAAACCGAGAGTTTGAGCAGCGTTATGACAAGGCAATAGATGAAGTAGAGCAGCATGCACAGTCTAAAAGCGTTGCACTGTATGAAGATGGCGGAACGATCAGTTTTTCACCGATTGTTGATGGTAAGCCCCTTGATGACGCTGCTTTTACAAAGTTGGAAGATGAACAACGGCAACATTATTATCAGCTTATAGATCAGCTAGAAGACATTCTTAGTGAGGCACTAATTGAATTACCTAAATGGAAACGCCACTCTTCTGAGCAACTAAGAAAACTAAAGCGTGATACTGCAGAGCAGGGGATCCGTCCACTGCTCAAAGATCTTGAACATAAATATGCTAATGATTTAGCAATTCTTAAGTTCCTTAGGCAATTAAAGCCTCACTTAATCGATACTATAGTAGAGATATTAGCTGGCGATCATAAAGACGATAAACAAGATGAGTACGACAAACGAAGCGTACTAGAAGAGCAGTATTTACCAAATATTATGGTATCTCATGGCTTAAATGATACTGCGCCAGTTGTTTATGAACCTAATCCCACTCATCAAAACTTGTTTGGAAAAATTGAATATACCAATATGCAGGGTTCTATGTTCACCAATTATCGAATGATAAGAAGTGGTGCATTGCATAAAGCAAACGGTGGTTACTTGTTGTTAGATGCAGACAAGATGATCGATCAGCCGTATGTATGGGATTCGTTGAAACGGGCATTGAAATTCGGTGAGTTAAAGATGGAATTGCCGCAATTAGATGTGGGAATGGTCAACTCTATGACGTTAACACCTCAGCAAATACCACTGGATGTCAAAGTCGTGTTACTGGGCTCAAGAGAGCTTTATTACCTGCTACAGGATTATGATGAGGAATTCGACGAGTTGTTTCGCGTATTGGTTGATTTTGATCATGAGATCCCACTCAACAAACAATCCCTTTTTGACTTTGTTGGGCGTGCTAGGCATCACGCGCAATCGTTGGGCCTGACTGGTATTTCTGAAGAAGCTATGCATCGACTCGTTGAGCACAGCCTGCGCTTAGCAGAGCATCAACAAAATTTGTCGGCACGCTTTTCAGATATTATTGAGCTTATCAATGAATCTCACTATTTTTGCGTTAAAGAACATGGCGATAAAATAGAGATAACCCACATTGAAACAGCACTAACTGCGAAAACTAGACGAACAGGCAGAGTGAGCCAAGCATTGTTAGAAGATATCAAGCAGGGGCAAATTCTTATTGCAACACAAGGCACAGCTGTTGGTTTGGTAAACGGTTTAACTGTGTTGGAGGTAGGGGATAGTGTGTTTGGTACACCTGCTAGAATTACTTCTACCGTTTATGCTGGCGCAAATGGTGTGGTTGATATCGAACGAGAAGTGGAGCTGGGACAGCCAATACATTCCAAAGGTGTGATGTTGTTGTCGGGTTACCTTGGACACAAATATGCTCAGTATTTTCCGTTAACCTTGTCTGCAAACATTGCATTGGAGCAGTCTTATGGACATATTGATGGAGATAGTGCTTCTTTAGGTGAATTAGTTGCACTTATTTCGGCGTTAACCGATATTCCTGTTAGGCAAGATTTAGCCATCACTGGCTCGATAAACCAGTATGGCGAGGTTCAATCGATTGGCGGGGTCAATGAAAAGATCGAAGGTTTCTTTACCCTTTGTCAGCATCGCGGATTAACGGGCACACAAGGTGTCGTTATTCCTCAATCTAATCAAATTAATCTGATGCTTAATAAACAAGTGATCAGCGCTGTAGATCAGGGCCTTTTTCATATCTATACAGTCGCGACGGTTGATGATGCTATCGCTATTTTGACGGCTAAAGAGGCTGGTAAAATCACCAGTAAAGGACGTTATCCTAAAGGCTCGGTTAACTATGCAGCCGTCAACAGGTTGTATAACATTTCAAATATTGTGAACGGTGCAGACGAGGAATAGTCGCACCAGGGTTAATCAGTTTTATTTTAAGATGACGTTAC
>JAOMVH010000039.1 GCA_028356795.1 Aliiglaciecola sp.
TCATTGGTAAAAATAATCGTTTCTTTCAGTTTGGGTCGATTGGTGAAGAGTGCCAAGATAAAAAATATGCTGGTGAAGTGACTCGATTAGAAATTGGCGACAATAATATTTTTCGAGAATGCGTTACAATTCACCGAGGTACAATTCAAGATCAATGTGTCACAAAGATAGGCTCAAACAACTTGTTTATGGCCTATGTACACGTTGCCCATGATTGTGTTGTTGGCAACGACAATATACTAGCCAATAACGCCACTATTGCTGGCCATGTGCATGTGGGCGACCATGTGATCCTAGGCGGTACCACTGCGGTGCATCAATTTTGCCATATAGGATCACATAGCTTTACTGGCGGTGGTTGTATTGTTCTGCGTGACATTCCACCCTACGTGATGGTCAATGGCATCGATAACACGCCTGCAGGTATTAACTCTGAAGGGTTACGTCGTCGCGGCTTTGATAAAGATGTGATTATGCAAATCAAACGGGCTTACAAAGTGTTATACCGCAGTGGTCATCGTGCAGAAGAAGCGGTGGTCAAACTTCGAGAGATGGCTGAGCATACGTCTGAGATCTCCGTATTAGCAGAGTTTGTTGCTGATTCTTCTCGGGGCATTGTTCGTTAATGTCCCTCTAGCCGCGCGCTTTTTACTATGTCATCAAAACCTTTAAAAATAGCGGTTGTTGCCGGAGAAGCCTCAGGAGATGTATTGGCCGCGGGTATGATTAAGCAAATACAAGCTGTGTATCCCAATGCCATTTTTGAAGGTATTGCGGGACCCAATATGTTGGCCCAAGGGTGCACTACGCTGTTTGACATTGAAGAGTTGTCAGTGATGGGCCTGGTTGAGGTGTTGTCACGTATTCGACGTTTATTGCATATTCGCAAAAACGTGTTTGAGCACTTTAGAGATAACCCACCAGACGTATATATCGGCGTCGATGCACCCGATTTCAATTTACCCCTCGAAAAAAAGCTAAAAAAGCTGGGGATTAAAACCGTTCACTACGTTAGCCCAACTGTTTGGGCGTGGCGCGAAAATCGCATTTTTGGCATTGGTGAAGCGACCAACTTAGTGTTGAGTATTTTTCCGTTCGAAAAAACCGTGTATGAAAAGCACGGGTTCCCCTGTCAATACGTTGGCCATACTATGGCTGATGATATACCTGTTAGGCCAGATAAACACGCAGCGCGCCACGCCCTAGGTAAACAAGATTTGTTAACAGCAAAACGCGTGTTGGCAGTCTTGCCCGGCAGTCGCGGCGGTGAAGTGAATATGTTACTTGATATATTCCTACAAAGTGTTGCCAAAGTAACCGATTCATTGGGAGAGCTGCACGTTGTTATTCCGGCGGTCAATCAGATCCGAAAACAGCAGATTGAACAAAAAATTGAGGATTTTAAAGCCTCTGAATACTATTCTGAGAAAATCACAATCGATGTATTCTTAGGCCAATCGAGAGATTGTATGATTGCTGCTGACACTATCTTGTTGGCATCGGGAACCGCGTCTTTAGAAGCTATGTTGTGTAAGCGCCCCATGTTGGTTGCCTACCGATTAAAGTGGCTGACCCATCAACTGATGAAAGTCATGTACAAACCGAATTATTTTGCTTTGCCCAATATTTTGGCTGACAAACAGATTGTTCCGGAGTTATTGCAAGAACAGGTAAACCCCGACACTATTTCTGAATATTTGCTGGAGATGTTGAACAATCCAGAAGAATCCATGCCGACAGAGTTTGACCAGTTGCACGAAATACTTCGTCAGAATGCCGACCAACAAGCAGCGAAAGCTGTTTTAGCGTTAGTTGAGGCAAGCAATGAGCAATGAATGTTCGTCTTTGCACCATGTGGCTGGTGTCGATGAAGTAGGGCGCGGACCACTTGTGGGTGATGTTGTCACAGCTGCGGTGATTTTGCATCCCGACAGGCCCATTGCGGGGCTGAACGATTCAAAAAAGTTATCAGAAAAAAAGCGCGATTTACTTTATACCCAAATTGTCCAACATGCATTGTGTTGGTCCATTGGACGCGCCTCGCCCCAAGAGATTGATGAACTAAATATATTACATGCGACTATGTTAGCTATGCATCGCGCAGTAGATGGCCTCACTGTTAAACCTGATTTTGTTAAAGTAGACGGTAATCGTCTTCCCAAATGGAATTATCAAAGTGAGGCAATTGTGAAAGGGGATGGCAGCGTTGCTGAGATATCTGCAGCGTCAATCATCGCTAAAGTAACAAGAGATAGAGAGATGCAGCAGCTCGATGAACAATATCCGGACTATGGATTTGCTGCTCACAAAGGCTATCCTACCAAAGCGCATCTAGATAAACTGGCGGAATTAGGCCCAACAAAAGAATATAGAATGAGCTTTAAGCCTGTTCAAAAAGCACTGATACAACGAGGTGGAATACTCCATGCAGTCTGAAGTCGATACCCCACAACCTGATTTTGTGCATCTAAGAGTCCACAGTGACTTTTCAATGATGGATGGACTGAACAAAGTCAAACCGATCCTGGGTAAAATAAAAGACTTGGGTATGCCAGCTGTGGCTATCACAGACCAAATGAACATGTGTGGCCTAGTCAAATATTATGATCATGCACACAACTTGGGTATTAAACCCATCATAGGTACAGACTTTTGGGTGCAAAGTGACGACTTGGGTGATGAAATATTTCGATTAACCCTGTTGGCGATGAATAACGAAGGATACAAAAACATTACCCTTCTTATTTCTGAAGCTTACCTGCGCGGTCATGTGGATAATCGTGCGGTCATTGATAAACAATGGTTAGCTAAATATCAAGAAGGTGTATTGATCCTATCCGGCGGTTTGGCAGGTGATTTGGGGCAAGCTCTGACTAAAGGTAATATGCCGCTAGCAGAAAAAATGTCGCAATTTTATCAACAACACTTCCCAAATCGTTATTTCCTTGAGCTCAATCGCACCGGGCGACCCGGCGAACAAGAATATATCAAGCGAGCGACTGATTGGGCGAGCCATCAAGATTTACCCGTTGTGGCAACCAATGAAGTGTGCTTTATCGAACAGCAGAACTTTGCTGCCCATGAAATTCGCGTTTCGATTCACCAAGGTTACACACTTGATGATAAGCGCCGTCCTAAACACTACAGCGACCAACAGTATCTTAGAAGTGCTGAGGAAATGTCCGAGCTGTTTAGTGATATCCCAGAAGCGCTGCAAAATACCGTTGAGATTGCTAAGCGCTGCAATGTGACAGTCAAGCTTGGCGAATACTTCTTACCTAAATTCCCTACTGGCGGCATGTCTGACGCCGATTATTTGGTCAAAGTCTCATGGGAAGGGCTTGAGCGAAGACTCAACTTTCTATTTCCTGATGACAATGAGCGTGCACAAAAACGCCCTGAATATGATGAACGTCTAGAGATCGAACTAACCGTTATCAACCAAATGGGGTTCCCTGGCTACTTCTTGATTGTGATGGAGTTTATTCAGTGGAGTAAAGATCATGGTATCCCAGTGGGGCCTGGGCGTGGGTCAGGTGCCGGGTCACTGGTTGCCTATGCACTCGATATTACCGATTTAGACCCGTTAGAATTTGATCTGCTATTCGAACGATTCTTGAATCCTGAGCGGGTTTCCATGCCTGATTTTGACGTCGATTTTTGCATGGATAGACGGGATGAAGTGATCGATCACGTGGCAGAAATGTACGGACGTGACGCGGTATCTCAAATTATTACCTTTGGTACCATGGCTGCCAAAGCTGTGGTGCGAGATGTTGGTCGTGTTCTTGGTCATCCTTATGGGTTTGTGGATAGAATTTCAAAACTGATCCCGCCTGATCCGGGCATGACCCTTGAAAAAGCCTTTGCGGTTGAACCCAGACTGCCTGAGCTATACGACCAAGATGACGAAGTTAAAGCGTTAATTGATATGGCCAGGATCCTTGAAGGGGTCACACGTAATGCGGGTAAACACGCCGGCGGCGTGGTTATTGCACCCACGTTAATTACTGATTTTGCGCCCTTGTATTGTGATGATGAAGGCAAAAATCCGGTTACCCAGTTTGATAAAAATGACGTCGAAACGGCAGGCCTGGTTAAGTTTGACTTCTTGGGACTGCGCACCTTGACCATTATTCAATGGGCTATCGATATGATCGAAGAAGGGCGCGGCGAGAAAATTGATATTTCTGCCATTCCCATTGAAGACGCCAAAAGCTTTCGACTGCTACAAAATTCCGAAACAACCGCCGTATTCCAGCTTGAATCACGGGGTATGAAGGATCTTATCAAGCGTCTTAAGCCCGATTGTTTTGAAGATATTATCGCTTTGGTAGCGCTGTTTAGACCCGGCCCATTGCAATCAGGCATGGTTGATAACTTTATCGACCGTAAACACGGCAGAGAAGAAATCTCTTATCCAGATGCCGATTATCAACATGAGTGTTTAGAAGAGATCCTACAACCCACCTACGGCATCATCTTGTATCAAGAGCAAGTAATGCAGATCGCGCAAGCCATGGCTGGATATAGTCTAGGTGGTGCAGATATGCTGCGCCGCGCAATGGGTAAAAAGAAACCTGAAGAAATGGCCAAGCAACGTAGTGTGTTTGCTGATGGTTCCAAAGGTAACAATATCGATCCCGATCTGGCGATGAAAATCTTCGATCTCGTAGAGAAGTTCGCGGGTTATGGTTTTAACAAGTCTCACTCAGCTGCCTATGCGTTGGTGTCTTATCAAACATTGTGGTTAAAAACCCATTATCCCGCAGAGTTTATGGCGGCGGTTATGTCTGCGGATATGGATAACACTGACAAGATTGTGACTTTGGTTGACGAATGCAATCGCATGGGCATTGATATTTTGCCGCCCGATCTGAACGCCGGTCAGTATAAGTTTACGGTAGATAGCGAAGGGCGCATTGTGTATGGCATAGGCGCAATAAAAGGGGTCGGAGAAGGACCCATTGAAGCGATTATCGCAGCACGTGAAGAGAATCAATCCTTCTCTGATCTATTTGATTTTTGCGCTAAAGTTGACCTGAAAAAAGTCAATAAACGGGTTTTAGAAAAATTAGTGATGGCCGGAGCCATGGATAACCTTGGTCCCCACCGAGCCTGCATCATGGCAACATTGCCGGAAGCCATCGCCGCTGCGGATCAGCACGCCAAAGCCGAATCATCAGGTCAGTCAGACATGTTTGGATTGTTGACCACTGAACCTGAACAAGTGGAGCAGGCCTTTGCCAACGTTCCCCAGTGGCCTGAGAAAGTTTGGTTAGAAGGTGAAAAAGAGACCCTTGGCCTATACTTAACGGGTCACCCGATTAATCAATATGAACAAGAGTTAAAACATTACAGCAGTGGCCGTCTGGTGGATCTAAAACCAACCAGTAAAGAGCAAACAAGTACCGCGGTTGGACTCGTTATTGGTGTACGTGTGATGGTGAATAAAAAAGGCCGTCGTTGGGCGATTGTCACCTTGGATGATAAAAGTGCTCGAATGGACGCACGTTTTTTCCCTGATATGTACGAAAAATATGAAGAACTTCTTCAAACTGACCGAATTTTGCTCATATCTGGACAGGTCAGCTTTGATGATTTCTCTGGTGGCAATACAATATCGGGCCGTGACGCTATGGATATTGTTCAAGCGCGCGAAAAAAACGTAAAATGTCTGGGTTTAGAAGTGGCATCTAACTGGTGTAACGCGGCATCAGTGTCTAAACTGCAATCAATTTTACAGAATTACCAAGGAGGAAGTTGTCCGGTCAATATGCGGGTACTTCATCCAGATGCAGAAATGATGTTAGCTTTTGGCGCGCAGTGGTATGTTACGCCAGAAGATCAATTAATTTATGAGTTGCAACAGGTCTTGCCAAAACAAGCGGTCTCGTTGCAATTTAGTTGATGCTTTAGAGCATGAATAAGACACTATTATAAGGTTTGGGATGAGTTTAAATTACCTCGATTTCGAAAAGCCAATTGCGGATTTAGAAGCAAAAATCGAAGAACTTCGCTTGGTTAATCAAGGCGGTGAATTTGATGTTGGCATTGAAGAAGAAATCACTAAATTGCGTGAAAAAAGTGGTGAATTGACCGCTAAGATCTTCGCCGACCTCGGCGCTTGGCAAGTTTCGCAACTTGCTCGTCATCCTATGCGTCCATATACACTGGATTATATTCCGAAGTTATTTGAAGAGTTTGATGAACTGGCGGGTGATCGTGCGTTTGCTGATGACAAAGCCATTGTTGGTGGGTTAGCAGACTTTGACGGTCAACCTGTGATGGTCATTGGTCATCAAAAAGGCCGCGATACTCATGAAAAAATTCGTCGCAACTTCGGTATGCCTAAGCCTGAAGGTTATCGTAAGGCGCTGCGCTTAATGCACATGGCCGAACGCTTTAATATGCCTATCATTACATTCATCGACACGCCAGGGGCATACCCAGGTGTGGGAGCTGAAGAACGTGGTCAAAGTGAGGCAATTGCGCGAAACCTTAAAGAAATGGCAGATCTGAGTGTTCCCATTATTTGTACCGTGATTGGCGAGGGGGGCTCTGGTGGCGCACTAGCCATTGGCGTCGGCGATCGAGTGAACATGCTGCAATATAGCACCTACTCGGTGATTTCCCCTGAAGGGTGTGCGTCGATTTTGTGGAAAAGTGCTGAAAAAGCGCCATTAGCTGCAGAAGCGATGGGAGTAAGCGCGGGTCAAATTAAAGAGCTAGGACTGATTAACAACATCATTGAAGAGCCATTGGGTGGAGCACATCGCAATCACGACGCCATGGCGGCCAATTTGAAGGCAACTCTCAAACAACAACTCTCGCAACTTAAAAGTTTGTCAAAAGAAGACTTACTTGAGCAGCGCTACGAGAGAATTATGTCATTTGGCTACTGCTAATCACACTCATGTTTTATGTAGGAAACCGCTAACGTCCTGTTTGGCGGTTTTTTGCTAATGTCGGCAATAGACTCAATCAAAAATACACTTAGTCGCTACTTGGATTGCCCCAGTCGACAGGTTGTGATTGGTTACAGTGGTGGCGTCGATTCCCACCTTCTACTCTATTTAGTCCATCAACTTCGCCAGCAGTTTAGTCAGCATCGCTATTTAGCCGTGCATATCAATCATGGATTGAGTCCCAACGCGTTGCAGTGGCAAGAACACTGCCAAGAGGTGTGTGAATCTATGCAAATAGACTTCGCCGCCATCGAGGTCACCCTTGATATGAGTTCGGGCCTGGGACTCGAGGCTACTGCAAGAGAAGCTCGTTATAGCGCGCTAAATTCGGTCACCGAACACAATGGGATGATCCTGTTAGGACAGCACATTGATGATCAACTTGAGACTTTTTTATTGCAATTGAAGCGCGGTGCGGGGCCCAGGGGCTTGTCTGCAATGGCCGAATCAATGGTCAAGGTGAATAAAATAAATACGTTGAGGCCATTGCTCAGTGTTTCTCGCCAAGAAATTGAGCACCTTGCCACTGCAGCCAAACTAGCATGGATTAATGATGAGTCTAATCAGGACATCCGTTTTGACCGCAATTTTTTGAGGCATCAAGTAGTGCCAGTGTTACAACAGCGATGGCCGACTATCGCCCAATCGGTGCACCGAAGTGCGTCTTTGTGCGCTGAACAACAGTTGTTGCTAGATGAGGTAGCAGCGGGTTACCTTGCAAAGCTAACAGCGCAAGATAACAGCATCGATATTGATGCATTGTTGACCTATTCGATTCAGTGGCAACGCCAAATAGTGCGATATTGGTTGTCCCAACAGCGCATACCTATGCCCTCAGAAGCAGTGCTTAACCAACTTTCGCTATTGTTGAATACCAAACAGGACGGTTCGCCGGTGGTGCAATTCTCTGGTTTTCAATTTCGACGTTTTAAAAACGCCCTTTTTTGTATTGCCAACTATGTCATTCCTGACCCACATAGTATCTATCGAGTTCACAATGGGGTGGCTGAGTTGCCCGGTGAAATGGGAAGTGTGCAGGTGTCTATGCCTGGCAATGAGGAAGACCATTATTTTCAAGTGGTGCCCTTTAGCACACGATTCAAGCCACAATCAGAGCAAGTCACTAAGTCATTAAAACAATGGTTTAAAGTGTGGCAGTATCCAGTCTGGAAGCGTGAACAAGCGATGATGTTATTTAATCAACAACGTCCATTAGGTGTCCTGATCGATGGCCAGTTTATTGTCAGTGATGATGCCCCTGAGTCTTTACAAGAGCAAGTAAAATGTACAGCAAAGATCAACACGCCCTAACGCTTCTTATAAAAGTGTAAAAGATAACGCACACTCACAAGCACAATTTATCTGCCCTTTCAGACAATTATTATCACACAAGGCTAGAGTTTCACTAGCCTTCTGGCGTAAAATCACACTATTACTGGTTCTCGCTAAATGGGAACGGTCCATAAACAGGAGAACACAACAGATTATGGCTGTATTTGGAACGGTTTTTATGCCAAAAATGGCATTGGCAACATTCGAAAACGAGCAATGGAGCAAGACCTCAGTCGTTGATGCACAAAGCATTCAAATGCACCCGGGTGCCCATGTTCTTCATTATTCAAGCACTTGTTTCGAGGGACTCAAAGCGTTTCGCCATGCTGATGGTAGCGTTAATATTTTTCGTATGGATGAGAACATTAAGCGCATGGCACAAAGCAGTCGCTTATTGAACTTGCCAGCCATTGATACACAGCAATTGTCTGACATGATCATCGATATCGTTAAGCAATACGCGGATGAAGTGCCGGCTCCTCCGGGCTCTATGTATATTCGACCTACTCATATCGGTACAGAGGCTTCCATCGGTAAAGCCGCGGCCCCGTCAGCTACCTCTATGTTGTATGTGTTGCTATCCCCTGTAGGTGATTATTTCTCAGGAGGTGCCAAACCTCTGAGACTATTGCTTGCTGAAGACGGAATGCGCTGTGCGCCGCACATGGGGATGATCAAAAGTGGCGGAAACTACGCTAGTGCTTTAGGACCTATTTTAGACGCTAAATCAAAAGTAAATGCTGATCAAATTCTGTTTTGCCCTGATGGTGATGTACAAGAAACCGGTGCAGCTAACTTTGTGTTGATTGATGGTAACGAAATTATCACCAAACAATTGGATACTAGCTTTTTGCACGGCATTACCCGTAGTTCTTTGCTAACGATAGCGGCTGATATGGGAATGACGGTAAGCGAGCGCGAGCTATCAGTGAGCGAATTGCTGGAAAGGGCAGCTAAGCCGGGTACTGAAGCAGCTTTGTCTGGCACAGCCGCGGTACTTACACCTGTGGGCACACTGATACAAGACGAACAAGAGTTTAGTGTCGGGACCGGCGAAGCAGGACCTACCACAATGAAATTACGTCAAGCGTTGAACGAAATTCAATGGGGACAAGCCCAAGACAAGCATGGCTGGTTAACTAAGGTTTAGTCTTAGCCCTGTGATTGAGTTGATGAAAAAGCACGTTTTTAACGTGCTTTTTTTTGTCTATTCTAGCGGGGTACTCCAGCACCCTAGTGTTTAGTGGCCCTCTAACAAATACAGCTCAGCTCGTTCCACCCGCCTTGGTTTGCCAGAGATAATCAACACATCACCGACTTTAAGGGTTTCATCGACATCTGGCTCGGCAATTTCTACATTATTACGACGAAGACCTTGTAAGGTGATGCGTTTTTTTAATAAATCCAAACCGCCAATACTTTTCCCCACGGCGTAGGCATCACGTGTGAGCACTATTGCGTGCATAAACTCCAGTTTATCGGTGGTTTCATAACTGACCTCGGTAGTTTCTCCAGGGAAAAAGCCATGCATGTGTCGGTAGTGTTCTTTTCGCTCTGAGCGAACGCGCTTTAAAATTCGTGACATAGGAATGCCCGATAAATGCAATACCTGAGAAACCAACATTAAGCTGCCTTCTAATATCTCAGGTACCACCTGACTGGCACCTGCGGCGTACAGCTCTTCCAAGTGATAATCTTTGCGAGTGCGCACCACAACCGGTAAGTCAGGGCGCATTTCGGCAATTGTTTTAATCACGTTGAGGGCTTTTTGATGTTCATCAAAGGTTAGTAGTACTAACTTTGCTGATTCAACGCCTGCGGCACGTAGAATATCTTTTTGACTAACATCGCCGAATACCACTGGCTGACCAGCGCTGCGACTTTCATTCACTCGGACAGGATCAGCATCGACTACCAAGAAAGGTATTTTTTCGATACTCAACAAGCGGCTAACCGACTGCCCAACACGGCCAAATCCAAGTATTAATACATGATCGTGCATAGTTGGATGAACCAATTGTTCCTCATCGTCAGTACTTGGAAGGCTTTGTTCGCCGACCAGGAGCTTGGTGACCAACACACTGTTGTCTATTAGCCAAGGAGTGACAGCCATCGACAAAACGCCAATTGCCAACAACAGTGAGCCTTGTTCAGCGCTTAACACATCATGATTAACTGCCAAAGCAGCTATAACAAAACTAAATTCGCCCATCTGGCAGAGTTTGATACCTGCAGCCCAAGAATCGGTTTTATTGGCGCGATACAGCCATGCACATGCCCTAACGATCAGCACTTTAAGTATCATAATGACCACCAGACCGAGCAATATCCAATGGAATTGGGATATCAAGGTTTGTAGTTCAAAGCGCATTCCCACTGTGATGAAAAACAGCCCCATGAGAATATCTCTAAATGGTCGAATATCGGCTTCAAGTTGATGGCGATATTGACTTTCACTTA
This sequence comes from Aliiglaciecola sp., assembly GCA_028356795.1. GTDB lineage: Bacteria > Pseudomonadota > Gammaproteobacteria > Enterobacterales > Alteromonadaceae > Aliiglaciecola. Next base: position 10,761 of record JAOMVH010000039.1, read on the forward strand.
GCATCATACCGGCTAAAAAAGCACCTAGGGCCATAGAAAGACCAAATGAGTAAGTAAGGCCTGCGGCAATCAGGGCCACAAGAATGGTGGTTAATACAAATAATTCATCGGTACGGGTGCGGGCAACCTCATTAAATATGCGCGGCAGTAGCCATTTTCCGGCGGATAACAAAATACCAACCACCAAAGCGCCTTTTAGCAATGCCATGACAATCGCCAACCACATACTACTTTGGTCGGCATCACTTAATAGTGGCACCAAGATCAAAAAGGGCACCACGGCTAAATCTTGAAACAATAGAATACTCACAACCATCTGCGCACGGGTGGTATTCAATGTGCCTTTTTCACTCATTTGTTTGATAACAATTGCGGTTGAGGATAGGGCAGCCATGCCACCAATAATCAGCGCTGCTTTGGCGTCAAAACCAATTAAGGTGGCCAATCCCATAAACACAAGGGTAGTGAAAATCATTTGACCCAAACCGATGCCAAATACCAGGTGGCGCATGGCGAGCATTTTAGGTAGTGAGAACTCCAGACCAAGAGAGAAAAGTAAGAAAACGATCCCTAATTCAGCAAAAAAGTGAATCTCTTCGGGGTTGTCAATAATGGCCAACATATGCGGACCTGCAACAACACCACAGAATAAGTAGGCTAGAATCGGGGGTAAATTGACGCGTTTGAATAACCAAACTGTAAATACCGCTACACTCATCAAAATTAATATGCTGGCAAAACTCACGTGCATAACTAGTGGGTCCCTCTTTGTGGCTAACGGCATGATAATATTAATAAGCTTAGCATTATCTCATGGCATAGCGCTTGCAAAACAATCATAGATTTCGCAAAAACCGATTATTCGCCAAAAAAATGGCAGGAGTGAGTCAGTTGGAACATCTTACACCCATCTATGAAAACACCACGAGTGATGCTTTGCTGACTTTAGAACCCCATCAAGGTGGTCTAAGTCATGAAGAGTCCCACGATGTTATGCAAAAGTTGGCATCTAGTATCGACTTGCACAAACTGGCCTCGGTCTTTTATGGCTTACTCAAGGCGAAACTAAACATTGATTCAGTGACGATTCAATTTCCTGCCGGTGCATTGACTATTGGTGATGCGCAAGACTCAAGTAATATGAAAACCCTTGACCAGATCGCTCAACACAGTGTGTTTGCTACTTTAACCTACTCTTTTTCAAAGGTTTTAAGCATGCGTGAAGCAACTGTTCTGAATCAATTGCACAAACACTTTAAGTATCCTCTTAAAAATGCTCTTGAGCACCATGCCATTAAGCAGCTTGCTTTGAAAGACCATTTAACATCGCTAGGAAATCGTGCAAATTATCAAGAAACCTTATTTCGTTTTGTGAGTCAAGCAAAGCGAGAAGAGGTGTCATTTGGTTTGTTGGTAATAGATATGGATAAATTTAAACCGGTTAACGACACCTATGGTCATCATGAGGGCGACAAAGTCCTAATGGCAATGGCCGAGGTTTTGCGCGAATCAGTGCGCGGCACTGACTATGCGTTTCGTTTTGGTGGTGATGAGTTTTGTTGTCTTCTTCCAGGTAGCGATAACCAGACAAATAGCATGGTTGCCCTTCGAATTCAGGCACTTATGACATCAAATAGCTTATTAGCCAAGCATCGAATTTCCTGCAGTATTGGCAGTACTAATTACCAACAAGGGGACACAGAGCAAGACCTATTTAATCGCGCTGACCAGGCGTTGTACTTGGCAAAACAAAGCGGACGCAGTTGCTATAAGGCGGCATAACCTGTCCTCTTGCGGCAACCTATTGCAGCAAACGACCTGCACCAAAGTCATTGGGTTATTTGCGTGTTGCCAATAGCCATTAATCTAAAAATCGACAGACAAGCCCTCAGCAGCTGCAAAAACTTGTAAATCGTCTTCAGCGATTTCTATTACTTCTTGGCAATGCGACTCTATCGCTGCGATATCATCATCGGTTCTGATATGATCATGACTGTACAACGCAAGACGTTTTGCGCGACTTGCTAAAGCCAATTTTACGGCTTCTTCAGCCACAGAGTGTCCCCAACCTGATTTGGCCGGCATATCAGACAACATATATTGGGCATCATGAATGATTAAATCTGCATTCATGGCAAATTCAACCCACTGCAAAAAGTCGGTTTCTTTTCGATATGGAGGATAGAGTTCGTTATCAGTAATGTAGGCAATTTTTGCTCCATCAGCTTCAATCACATAAGAGCTGCCACTGCCTGGATGATTCATTGCATGGCGATAAATCGTGGCACCATTAATCGTCCAACTATTGATATCTTCATCAATCACGTTTAGCTCAATGTTTGACTGTAATGATTTATAGTCCACCGGAAAGTAACTACCGGTCATTTGTTTTAACACGGCATCGTTTTCGTCATAGGTTGTCATACCCGGGGTAATAAAAATATTTCGACCCGGCTGATAGATTGGGGAAAAGAAGGGAAAACCCTGAATATGATCCCAATGATTATGAGTCAGCAGAAGGTGCACATCGTTATTTTTTTTGATCAGTTGTTGACCTAAGTTCTTGATGCCGGTTCCTGCGTCAAGAATGATATCTGTACCGTCGTTGAGTTCAATATGCACACAAGCAGTATTACCACCATATTTAACGAATTCTGGACCTGGTGCAGGAATGGAACCCCTCACACCATAAAAGGTTAAGCGCATAGTTGATCTCTTAGTTGCATGCTGCAATCAAACACAGTTGTATTAGCATAGCGTATCAGCCTAGGAACTAACAATTAAGATGTAAAGTTATGCAAAGTTATTGAAAATTATATGGAAAAAGCATTTTTTGCGGCCAAAAAAACGCCAACAGTAAGGTTGGCGTTTTATTTATCAGTTTTGCTAGGTAAGTGATGACTTACTAAACAGTTAACATTGAGATAGGAAGTCAACCACAGAGTCTATTGCCAATAGTGTTTTTTCACCACTGCGACGGGACTTGTATTCAACCTTTTGCTCATCCAGGTTGCGCTCACCAATGACAATGGTATGCGGAATACCCACAAGTTCCATGTCATTAAACATCACACCAGGACGCTCTTTTCTATCGTCAAACAACACTTCGATGCCTGCCGCAACCAACTTTTCATACATGGTTTCTGCAACTTCTTGAATGCGATGAGATTTATGCATATTCATTGGAATCAATGCAACTTTAAACGGCGCGATGGCGTCAGGCCAAATTATGCCGTATTTGTCATGGTTTTGCTCGATTGCAGCAGCCACAATTCGTGAAACACCGATACCGTAACAACCCATGCTCAAAATTTGATGTTTACCTTGCTCATTGAGTACACCGCAGCCCATGGCTTTTGAATACTTGTCGCCTAGCTGGAATATATGACCTACTTCAATACCACGTTTAATCTCGAGCGCTCCCTTGCCATCAGGAGAAGGATCGCCGGCTGTTACATCACGTAAATCAACCACTGAGAAATTGGCGACATCTGATTGCCAATTCACTCCGGTAAAGTGCTGTTCGGTTTGATTTGCACCACAGATGAAGTCAGTTAAATGGGCGGCACTGTGATCAACATACACAGGGATATCCAAGCCAACCGGACCTAGTGAGCCCACTTCACAATTTAGTCGTTCTTGCACTTTGCTGTCTGATGCAAGGGTCAATGGAGTATGAACACCGTCAAGCTTTTCGGCTTTTATGCTGTTTAGCTGGTGGTCGCCTCTTACAAGCAAAGCAACAAGGTCTTGTTGACCATTCTCGTCCTCAGTTCCCATCACTATGATGGTTTTAACTGTCTGCTTGGCTTCTACATCAAAATGAGCACAAACTTGTTCAATGGTTTTGACGCCAGCAGTGGCCACCATTTGTTTGGTTTGTGCTGGCGCTGGTGCTGCGTCAATCGGCGCGATGGCTTCTGCCATTTCCACATTTGCCGCATAATCTGATTCATTGCTAAAGGCGATGGCGTCTTCGCCGGATTCAGCCAAAACGTGAAACTCGTGAGAAACCGCTCCGCCAATAGAGCCTGAATCCGCAATGACGGGTCTAAATTCTAAGCCCAATCGTTCAAAAATATTGCAGTAGGCAGTGAACATATCCTGATAAGTGCTATTTAAAGAAGCCTCAGATGTGTGAAATGAGTAGGCATCCTTCATGGTGAATTCTCGGCCACGCATGATCCCAAATCGAGGGCGAACTTCGTCGCGGAATTTGGTTTGCACTTGATACAAATTCAACGGCAATTGCTTGTAACTACTGATTTCGTTTTTGACCAATGCAGTAATAACTTCTTCATGGGTTGGGCCTAGCACAAAGTCACGGTGATGGCGGTCTTTTACCCGCAGTAGCTCTGGGCCGTATTCATCCCAACGGCCACTCTGTTGCCATAAGTCGGCAGGTTGAACCACTGGCATCAATACTTCCACTGCACCAGCTTTATTCATTTCCTGGCGCACGATATCGGCCACTTTGTTTAATACGCGAAGCCCGCTGGGGAGCCAAGTATAAAGGCCAGATGCAAGTTTACGCACCATGCCGGCTCGCAACATTAATTGATGACTAACGACCTCAGCGTCTGCTGGTGTCTCTTTCTGGGTGGCTAATAAATATTGGCTGGTACGCATCCGCTTCGAGGGTCCTTAAAATTGAACAAAATAAAACCGCTGCATTCTATCAGTCTGCTGCTTGTCACAAAAGCAAATTGTCGTATTACAGCGGATTTTTTTATTGGGTTCAAAACTGCCAAACGGTGGCGATTAACAATCAATTTGCTCGACAATGCAGTGGTCTCCAGCTACCCGCCAACGAATATCAAATTCATATAATTTGACTCCATATAAGCGTTCTTGTTGTTCAGCTTGACGATAGGCAGGCCGAGGGTCTTGGCTTAACACTTGCTCTATCAAGCGTTGTAAATTGGGGTGAGTCTCTTTGTGAACCTCTAGCGCAGCGATACTTTGGGTTGAAAAACTCACGCTCAATAATTGCGACGGTGCTTGTTGAGCATAACCTGAAGCGGCCTCAGGCACGGCATCTACGTAAGCCAAATAGGGCTTAATATCATAAATTGGCGTTTGATCTACCAAGTCCATACCTTTGACATGCAACCGGCTAACACCCTCATCGATGGTCACTTTCATCAATTCCACCACGCTCAAGCCAAGATTATTTGGCCGAAAGGTACTGCGAGAAGCAAAGACTCCCACTTTTTGGTTACCACCCAAGCGGGGAGGGCGCACCAGTGCTGAGTGAGTGTCTCTTGTGGTTTTGTGAAAACCAAATATCAGCCAAAGGTGACTAAACTGCTCTATGCCTCTGACAAAATCACCGTGTTGAAAATCCGGCGTAAAGCAGATTTCGCCAATGGCCGCATCAGCTAAGCCTGGTTGCCTGGGAACGGCAAACTTTTCTTTAAACGGCGTGCGAATATGGGCAATCGGCGAAATAGATGTGGTCATTGTGGACTCATTTTATGCAACTACTAATGCAATTTTGACACATCTTGCAACAAGTCTGGGTACTTTTGACATTGCTTGGACACATTTCTTTGATAATGTCTAAGGTGTTCACTTCTCTTGGACCTATTTTCCTCATCAGGTGATTGATGAGATTGGAATAGCCACTTTTTGACTTAAACTTGCGCAATTGCTCTGGTTTAAGTCTTTTTTTTTAGTATCATGAGCGCCGGTTTATCGTATACAGATTTTATTGGCAAGGTAGCTTAGCACCGCCGTCAAAAATTCTTTTTGTCTGCAAAAAATTCTTGAATTCTTTTTTCTAGACACCATATTTTCTGTTGGTTTTGTTAACTCGTTGATCATGATGGGAAAAGTATGATCTATGTAAATAATTTATCGAAGTTATTTGGTGACTTTGTCGCCGTGAACGACTTGACGTTCAATATATTGCCAGGCGATGTTGTGGGTTTTCTTGGTCCAAATGGTGCAGGGAAGTCGACAACCATGAAAATGCTTACCGGATTCCTTGCGCCAAGTACTGGCGGGATCCAAATTGCTGATCTTTCTATGGCCGAAGATGCCAAGAAAATTAAAAAATTAATTGGTTATTTACCAGAAGGCGCACCAGCCTATGGTGACATGACGCCTATCCAATTTCTGCATTTCATTGCAAAAATTCGTGGTCTTAAAGGCAAACATAAAGCTGAGCGAATCAATACTGTGATAAAGCAAGTTGATTTACTTGGGGTATTGGACAAGCCAATCGAAAATTTGTCCAAAGGGTTTAAGCGTCGTGTTGGCCTTGCACAAGCGATACTGCATGATCCCGACATTTTAATTTTGGATGAGCCGACCGATGGCCTGGATCCCAATCAAAAACATCAAGTCAGGGAATTAATTCAAAATCTCGCCAAAGAAAAAATTGTCATCATATCGACCCACATACTTGAGGAAGTGACGGCTGTATGCAACCGCGTGATGATTATTTCGGCAGGACAGTTACGATTTGACGCTTCTCCAGAAGCCTTACTTGCCAAATCAAAATATCACAAGGCAGTAACCCTGCACCTGAGCTACCCCTCTGATATTTCAGGTTTACTAGAGTTACCTGGAGTGATTGATATGGAGCATGAGAGAAGCACTGGACGGGTTACCTTGTTAACACAAAATGGAGCCGATGTGCTGCATGATGTGACAGAACACATTAAAGATAGACGCTTACCGGTTGATACCATCTTTGTTGAACAAGGAAGACTAGACCAAGTATTTAGAGATATCACACAGGGAGTGAAAGCCTGATGGGGACTGTATTTACGTTATTTAAACGGGAACTGGCGAGTTTTTTTGCAACACCGGTAGCCTATGTGTTTATCACTATTTTCTTAATTTTATCTAGTGTGTTTACCTTTTTTATTGGCAGCCTTTACGAGCGCGGCCAAGCTGATTTATTGCCATTTTTTAACTTTCATCCTTGGTTGTACTTATTTCTTGTTCCAGCTATTGCCATGCGAACTTGGTCTGAGGAACGTAAAAGCGGCAGTATCGAGTTATTAATGACCTTGCCAATTAGTACCTTGCAAGCATTGCTAGGCAAGTTTTTCGCTTCTTGGGCCGTGTTAGGGCTTTCATTGTTATTGACCTTCCCTTTGTGGCTCACTGTGAATTATTTGGGACAGCCAGATCATGGCGTGATAGTCGCTGCATATGTCGGAAGCTGGTTAATGGCGGGCACCTTTTTAGCGATTGGGATGTGTATGTCGGCGATGACCAAAAACCAGGTGGTGGCGTTTATCTTAGCTGTGGTTGTCTGTTTCTTGTTTGTCGTTAGTGGTAGCAATATTGTGCTTGATGCCTTTAAAGATTGGGCGCCCTCTATTGTTATCGATACTATTGCTTCATTTAGTTTTCTGACCCATTTTGAGTCTATCGCCAAAGGGGTGTTAGCGCTTAATGATGTTGGTTATTTCCTTATCTCAATCACACTCTGGTTGTACGCCAGTTTGTTGATCATTGAACATAAAAAGGCGGATTAAAATAATGAGTAAGTTTTCCACCTCTTTAATTTTGATTTTGCTGGCAGTTTTATTTTTTGCGCTTACTGTGCTCAACAACCAGTTATTGAGTCAATGGCGACTGGATTTGACTGAAAACCAAGTTTATTCATTGTCAAAAGGCAGCAAAGAGATTGTTGCCAATATAGATGAACCGATTAATTTGTATTTTTTCTATTCAAATAAATCCTCAAAAGGCATGACAACATTACGTAATTATGCCAATCGGGTTGAGAGTATTTTGCGTGAATATACCAATGCTTCTCCGGGTAAAATAAATCTGCATGTAGTTGATCCAGTGCCTTTTTCTGAAGTCGAAGACCAAGCGAATCAATATGGTCTTACTGCAGCGACTATTGGCTCCATAGGAGACGCGATTTATTTGGGACTCGCGGCAACCAACGCACTCGATGACCAACAGGTTATTGCTTTTTTCGACCCACAAAAAGAAAAGTTTTTGGAATATGAAATCAGCAAGTTGCTGCATCAATTGTCTCAACCTGACTCGGTTAAAGTCAGTTTAGTTTCAGACTTACCGCTAACTGGCGGTCAAAACCCGATGAATGGTCGTTTTGATCCCGAGTGGACGTTTTTAACTCAACTTAAACAGCTTTATGATGTAGAGATTGTAAACAATTCAGCGCAAAGTCTTCCGGAAAATTCTGATGTTGTCGTGCTGGTGCACCCTAAAGAGCTTAATGAGGCCTTGCTTTATGAGATAGATCAGTATGCGATGGCTGGTGGCAAGCTACTTATTTTTGTTGACCCAAATAATGAGTCAGACCCTATGGCAATGATGGCCGGAATGGGCGCTATGGTAGGAGCCAATAGTTCAGATCTGGCGACAATATTTGACGCCTGGGGGATTCAATTTAACGCCCAGGAAGTCTTGCTTGATGCTGAGCTAGGTTTGGATATTCGAACGGCAGATGGCGGAGTCACAAGGCATTTTGGATTTGTTGGTATTGAAACCGCGCAATTGGACCGCAATGACGTGACCACGTCTAGCTTGGAAGTGATCAATGGTGCTTCTTTTGGCGTGTTCTCAATGCCCACGGGTAGTCAAATTACCATGAGCCCTTTGATGTTTTCTTCTCAAAACTCTGATTTAGCGGATGGCCAAAGCTATTCAACTAGCCGAGATCCAGAAGCGATTAGTAAGGGATTTGAAAATAGCAATCAACAATATGTTTTGGCTGCGCGGCTAACTGGACCGGCAAACTCTGCATACGAGTCAGCACCTGACGCTGATAGCAAAGAACATGTAACGCAGACAAACGATTTGAATGTGATTGTGGTAGGCGATACCGATTTGCTCGCTGATCGATTTTGGGTACAGCAATCTAACTTCTTCGGACAAACCGTTTTTACACCGTTTGCTAACAATGGTGATTTTATTACCAATGCGGTTGAGAATCTGGGTGGAAGCAGCGCGCTAATAAGTATTCGAAGCCGCGGAACCTTTGCTCGGCCCTATACCACTGTCGACGCCCTGACGGTTGAAGCAGAGCGAAAATTCCGAGAACAAGAACAATTGTTGGAGGCGCAGCTGAATGAAACTGAGCAGCAACTCGAACAACTTCAAAGCCAGCAAGCTGAGGGAACGGCTTTAGTGGTATCTCCTGAACAGCAAGCTGCCATT
>JAOMVH010000004.1 GCA_028356795.1 Aliiglaciecola sp.
AGGCTCTTTTTGGTATATCGAATCTGATCACCCGGCAAGCCAATGACGCGCTTAATGTAGTCAAGACGGGTATCCATTGGAAATTTAAAAACTGCTACATCACCACGCTCTGGCTTTCCGGTTTCAATAAACTTGTGACGAACGACTGGGTCTTTTAGACCATAGGAAAATTTTTCCACCAAAATAAAATCACCAACTAACAGGGTTGGCATCATAGAACCCGAAGGGATCTGAAATGGTTCATAAATAAACGAGCGTAAAACCAATACAAATGCAATAACAGGAAATATCTGTTGGGCCGTATCAACCACATAAGGGATAGGTAACTCAGTCCCCTCAGGAAGCGGCTTACCACCATTGGCGACCGCGAACTTTTCACGTCTTTTAGGGGCAAACATCTTGGCATCAACTAACCAAATTAGCCCTGATACAACCGTCAAAATCACTAAAAATATGGAGAAATAGTTGGCCATTTACTTTCCTGTCTTTAATACTGCTAAAAATGCGTCTTGCGGCAGCTCAACGTTACCGACCTGCTTCATACGCTTTTTACCTTCTTTTTGCTTTTGCAAAAGTTTCTTCTTACGACTCACATCACCGCCATAACATTTGGCGATAACGTTTTTACGCAACTGTTTGACCGTACTACGGGCAACAACATGATTTCCGATTGCCGCTTGTATGGCGATATCAAACATTTGTCTTGGAATAAGTTCTCGTAGTTTTTCAACCAATTCACGACCACGCCCTTGAGAATTGTCTTTATGGGTGATAACAGCCAATGCATCAACCCGTTCACCATTGATTAAAATGTCTAATCGCACCATGTCTGCGGCATTAAACTTCACAAAGTTATAATCCAGTGACGCAAACCCGCGACTGGTTGACTTTAAACGGTCAAAGAAATCCATGACCACTTCGGCCATTGGAAGTTCATAAGTAACCGCAACCTGCTTGCCATGGTAAGTCATGTTTGTTTGCACACCACGCTTTTCGATACACAAAGTGATAACGTTACCTAAGTATTCTTGTGGCACAAGAATATGCGCTTCAACAATTGGCTCGCGAATCGTTTCAATATCGTTCACCGCAGGAAGTTTAGAGGGGTTATCCACTTTTAACACTTCACCTTTGGTGGTCTCAACTTCATACACTACCGTTGGCGCGGTAGTAATGAGATCCAAGTCATACTCGCGCTCAAGTCGCTCTTGGATAATTTCCATGTGCAACATGCCCAAGAAACCGATACGGAAACCAAACCCCAACGCCGAAGAACTCTCCGGCTCATAAAATAAGGAAGCGTCGTTCAATGTCAATTTTGCTAGCGCATCACGAAAATCTTCATATTCATCTGAGCTAACTGGAAACACACCAGCATAAACCTGCGGTTTGATTTTTTGGAAGCCAGGCAATGGCTCTTTGGCAGGCGCTTTGGCCATGGTGATAGTATCGCCTACTGGCGCACCATGAATATCTTTAATCCCCGCAATTACATAACCCACTTCACCGGCTTTTAGCTCACCAGTTTGGGTTTGTTTGGGTGTGAAAATGCCCACATTGTCGGCCTGATGAACAGCACCATTAGACATGATTTGTATTTTGTCTTTTGCTGTCAGTTTGCCTTCTAAAACACGCACCAAGGAAACCACTCCTTGATAGTTGTCGAACCAAGAATCGACAATTAGCGCACGTAAGGGCGCATCTAGATCACCTTCAGGTGGCGGAACTTGATTTACAATCACCTCAAGCACGTCTTCAATACCAATACCGGTTTTTGCAGAGCAGCGCACCGCGTCTATGGCATCAATACCAACAATATCTTCAATCTCTTCAGCTACGCGATCAGGTTCTGCCTGAGGTAAATCAATTTTATTCAGAATTGGAACCACTTCCATTTCTAAATCAATTGCGGTGTAACAGTTTGCCAAAGTTTGTGCTTCTACCCCCTGCCCCGCATCAACAACCAGTAATGCACCTTCACATGCCGCCAATGAACGGGATACTTCATATGTAAAATCCACGTGCCCTGGTGTATCGATGAAGTTGAGCTGATAAGTTTCTCCATCTTTGGCGGTATAGTTTAATGTCACACTCTGTGCCTTGATGGTAATACCGCGCTCACGCTCTATGTCCATAGAATCAAGTACTTGTTCAGACATCTCGCGATTGGTTAAGCCACCACAATGTTGAATCAATCTGTCAGACAAGGTGGATTTACCATGGTCAATATGGGCAATAATAGAGAAGTTACGAATGTGCTTATGTTGCATAGTGTTCAGACTGTTACCTACAGCAAGTGTGTTGGCTCACCGAGATAGAAACCGAGAGACAAAACAAGATAAATAAATTGGCGGGGATTTTACAGTGTTATGAGCAACAATGCGATATTGTTCTAAACATAACCTTGTAGTGAGCAAGCATTAAGCTTGTTTTATTGTAATTATCTCGTCTTCTGCGGGTAAAATAGCCAGTAGTTTGGGTTGAAAACGACTATCTGGGTCTTTTTCAGCTTTCTTCTTCACCCATAAAAAACTGAAGTAAGTGGCAAGGAAGGCAAAAACAACCACCCACAACTCATGATCAAGGCCAGCTTTTGGCAGAGCATACTGACTAAACAACGAGACGATAACTAAGGTAATTAACGGTAACACATACATGAGCGCAGACGCGCTGATCAAATGTTCTTCTTGTATACCTAATTTGACCCGCTGACCCACTCGCGCGGCTTGTTTACACCTAAGTATCAGTTTTTCTTTTTTAGGTGCGAATGCCTTGGCGACCATACCAGTGCCACAATTTTCTTGCGCTTGGCATGAACCACAGGTGGTTTTTATTTGTGTTTCTACCCAGATATGGTCTTTGTCGACGGCAGTGATGACACCTATTTCTTCAATCATGACCAGACCTAATTAGTCCGACTGATAGAGGTGGCAATCGCATTCGCCGTATTGGCCGGAATTTTTCCAATAACCGTTATCAGCATTTGACCTTGGGTACGTGAATAATAAATATCAGAGCCAAACTTGGCGACAATATCATTTTCTGATGACGAACCAATGGAAGGTTGAATGTAAACCGATACATCGACCAGACCATCGCTAACCATGATATGTTCTAGCGACCCAGCATTGTCTTGCATTTTGAGCACGCTATGTTTGATTTGCTGCATGCCAACCGGGACGAAACCGAGCTTCCAGCTTTGTTTAGACTCGACCGACACGGGTAATTGAATCACGTCAGGCAACGCACCAAGGTCGATATTTTCCGAAAAGAATGGATCTGGTTGCTCAGTCACTTCTATGCCAGTTACTTGTATTTGTTCAATCTTCTGACCGTTTAAATCAACAATATCAATTTTAAGTGGTAAGCCGGTGCTTTGATCAAGCCAAAGGCTATAACCAAAACGTGTTTTGTCTTTACTGACCATTCTGATTTGCTGAGCAGCACGGCCTGAAACTCGACTCTTGCCCACAACAACAAACTCGTATGCGGCCATTAATGAAATTGGATCAGTGAGCAGCACATGGGGAAGAGGACCCGAAATATACCCAGCCATCAAACCATATGGGGGACGATGAGAGTCAAAATAGCTAACCCTATCGCCGATCCTTATTACTTCACGACCAGGACCATTTAGCTGATCCAACTGTTCCATTTGAGTACCCTGGGCATCAACAGCATGCCGCCAAGTATAAGGCTGAGGATCTCCACCTGGTTTGGATAACACAAACGACATGCGGTAATTCAAGCTTTGCACCGCTTCTGACATTTTGCTTAGCCAGATTTGTGCATTGGGATCTTGTACCAAACCAACTTGGCCTTGGGACTGGAAACTAACAAAAAGAAATAGAAACGCGGCAGGAACCCACCGCGTTAGGAAATTGACTTTATTCAGGAAGATTCTCACGATCTTGGCTTACTTCTGGTTGCCCATCATCTTGAGTATTAGACAGCGGTGGCTGTATTGCACCCGGTTGCACGTTTTTGATCATCACCTGATTCATATGATGCCTCATTAACATGTTGAAACGACGTTGCTGCTCTTGAACGCTGACATTTGGCATGGTTCGAGTTTGTTCTAGACTCACAGGCGACAATCCGCCTTGGATACCATTGAAGCTAGCTGGAGCTGGATTAAATATTTGTTGTTCAGGTTGATTATTGACTTGCTGGAAACCAATAATTACCGCAACGGCTACAGAAGCAGCAATCGCTAATTGACCACTTGAGCGCACCAATGGAATAACATTACCGATAACGGGAATATCGCTCCATTTACGCTTAGGTGCCAATATCGCGGGCTCAGATTCTAGTGCATTCATCACAGAAGCACTGATATCAAAAACTGCATTTTCAGGCATTTCTTTACGTAACGACTGTCGAATAATATGGTAGCGCTGCCACTTCGCAGACAACTGGGTATCGTTACCTAATTCGGTGACGAACTTATCATCTTGCTGTTCTCCATCGACAAATGCCGAGAGATTTTCATGCTTTTGCGTCATATAAGGTTCCTGAGTTAACGCTTCATTTTTAAACATTATGGTGCAAATGTCATCTATCTTATTGCTGTAAAAGCGGGTTCAGCACTTTATCAATTGCTTCACGGGCTCTAAATATTCGTGACCGAACCGTACCAACCGGACAATCCATCACGTTTGCAATATCCTCGTAACTTAATCCTTCCAACTCTCGTAAGGTAATTGCCATACGTAAGTCTTCGGGTAACTTATCAAGTGCATCAAACAGCACTTTTTCGAGTTCTTCAGACATAAGACTACGCTCTGGGGAGTTTTGTTCCTTAAGCGCGTCACTTCCGTCATAATAATCTGCTTCGTCAGCGTCTACATCGCTGGCAGGTGGCTTTCTTCCCTGGGACACCAAATAATTTTTAGCACTGTTGACTGCAATCCGATAAAGCCAAGTATAAAATGCACTTTCTCCTCGAAAGTTTGGCAATGCTCGGTACGCTTTGATAAACGCTTCTTGTGTCACATCTGCTACATCGCCTGAATTTTTTACATAGCGTGATACCAGATGGGCGACTTTATGTTGGTATTTCGTTACCAACAGACCGAAAGCGTTTTTATCACCACGTTGTACTTTTTCAACAATCTGTTGATCGGTTAATTGCTCGCTCATTCGAGCCTTCTCTCCCTAAATATATACTTCAACGGCTCATGCAAGCACCATAATAGACTCTGCACTTTTGTAAAAGTTCGATTTTATTTGAATTATTCTTAATTTCCTTTCGAACGCCTTGTTTTCACAAGCTTTCAATTCGATTAGTATGTCAGAATAATTTATCATATTTTGGGTATTATACGCTATGAGCTCTGCTGTTGAACATCGCTGTGACGTATTGATTATAGGAAGCGGGGCAGCCGGATTAACGCTAGCCTTAAAACTTGCAGACCAGATGAACGTTATTGTGCTGAGCAAAAGTACCTTATCTGAAGGCTCAACACGTTATGCCCAAGGTGGTATTGCGGCGGTTTTTGATGAAGATGACTCAATTGAATCGCACGTTAAAGACACACTTTTGGCAGGCGCAGGCTTGTGTGACGAAGACGCGGTTCGCTTCACCACCAGCCAAGCCAAGGAATGCATGCAATGGTTAATCAACTTTGGCGTGCCTTTCGACCAAGAAAAAGATACCCAAGGAAACACCCGCTACCATTTAACCCGTGAGGGCGGCCATAGTCACCGACGTATACTGCATGCTGCCGACGCAACCGGCCAAGCCGTGCAAACGACACTTCAAGAAGCGGTTCAACAGCACCCCAACATCCATTTATTTGAGCGTTATAACGCTATTGACCTAATTCGTCACGAAGAGGTCGATAATCAGGCGTTAGGGGCTTACGTATGGAATCGCAAAGCGGAGCACGTTGAAGTCATTCGTGCAAAGTTTACGACTTTGGCAACAGGTGGTGCTAGCAAAGTTTATCAATATACCTCAAATCCCGACGTTTCAAGTGGCGACGGCATCGCCATGGCCTGGCGTGCGGGATGCTCAGTAGCCAACATGGAATTTAATCAATTCCATCCAACATGTTTGTTTCACCCTGAAGCAAAAAACTTTTTGATAACTGAAGCACTTCGCGGCGAAGGGGCATTCTTGTGTCATGCAGATGGTACACCGTTTATGCATAAATTTGATGAACGAGGAGATTTAGCGCCAAGAGACATAGTCGCCAGAGCTATCGACTATGAGATGAAACGACTAGGTGCAGATTGTATGTATCTTGATATTAGTCACAAACCTGCAGACTTTGTGGTGAAGCACTTCCCTAATATTTACCGTAAATGTCGTTCTCTAGGGATTGATATTACCCGACAACCTATACCTGTGGTACCAGCAGCTCATTATAGTTGTGGTGGCGTGAAAACTGACTTTGATGGGAAAACCGATTTAGACAACCTCTATGCCATTGGCGAAGTGGCTTACACCGGGCTCCATGGTGCCAATCGCATGGCCAGTAACTCGCTGCTAGAATGTGTGGTTTTTGCCCATGCTGCCGCCAAACACATATTAAAAAAGGTCACCAAACCGGCATTTACACAAACGATACCAGCTTGGGATGAAAGTCAGGTTGGCAACTCCGATGAAGAAGTGGTGATCCAACACAACTGGCATGAACTCAGGCTGTTTATGTGGGATTATGTAGGCATTGTCAGGACCACAAAACGCTTGGAGCGGGCACTTAGGCGCATCGATGTACTGCAACATGAAATCCATGATTATTACGCCAACTTTAGAGTCAGCAACAATCTGTTGGAATTACGAAACCTAGTTACCGTCGCAGAACTCATAGTGCGCTGTGCGATGCAGCGTAAAGAGAGCCGAGGCTTACATTACATTCTGGATTATCCAGATGCAGAAGAAAACCCAAGCGTCACGGTTTTATCGGGACGTGGTTAAACTGCAGCTGCCCTTGAAGATGGGTAAACCGGCTGTTTTTGCTCGTCACTTGAAATTGAATAACGTGCTGGTCTGAGGATGTTTCAGACGCTGAAAAATCGACATAAGACGGCAAAAACAATGGCTGTTTAAAGCCAACTTCGCAAGTAAATGCGGGCTGCGCCATTAACTGCTCTTGATAGTGGGACAAACATCGTGCTTTTGTCCACATCCCATGGGCAACGGCTCGCTTGAAACCAAATAATTTTGCACTAAAGGCCGATAAATGAATGGGATTAAAGTCTCCCGATGCCAAAGCATATTGACGCCCAAGGTTTCCATTGCATTGCCAGCTTTGTTTGTGTTGATATGCAGGTGAACTAGACGCTTGTTGATGTATCGCTTTAGCTTTATCGGCGTGTTGGTTAATACATAAAAACTCACCAAAAGATCGCCACAATACTTCCCCTCGATCTTCTAACTGACTGGAAATAATACAACTTATTCCCCTAGGTTGTCTGACAAAACTCTCTACTTTGCTGCTTAATACCCCACTGACTAAACGTGTCAATGGCACAAATTGTTGAACAGTATTCGACTTATGGACTAACCCTAACAATGCAAAAGGAAACTGTTTGTTCAACATCAATTGAATATGCTGCTGAAAAGCTTGAGTGTGCAAGTAGCTTGGATGCAAATAGTCATCTGACGTGTCTTGCCATCCCACTACCTTATGAAACCTTCGGCAGTGAGCGGCACTGAGCCTTCCTAGAGGTTGCTGAACGCTAAGCTCACAATTGGGCAGCAAAGCAGAATCAAAAAGTAACGGCTTATTCTTCTTCAGCGCGGCTAACAAAATTCGGGGATGAATACTCATGAAATATTCTCTTTTGACTCAAAAGGGGATGACTGGCAACGATAAATCACTTTACACAATCGACAAAAATCGGGCTCGCTGAGTTGATCGCGGGCTAGCCACTTCACAAAAACGGCATTTTGACTATAGCTATCACATAGCACCATATAGATAAATGGACCAACAATACGTGATTGAGCACTAATCTGCCTCTGTTGCTCTGAATGCTTCGGCATAAGCACTTGCCCAGTATCATCTAACAACAAAATAGGAACAGCTAATCGAGGGCGAAATATACGGCTCACGACAACTATGATAGATAGTGTTGTAAACCACTGTATGGCAACTTGATAAAGCATGACATCGGTTTTCCATGACCAAACCGATAAACACAAGACGGTAACCCAAGTTACTCCCACTACTTGGAGGTAGAGAGAGTTTGACGCTATCAGAATTCTATACTTTAACACGGTCCAAGATATGTTTTATCATCTCGGCCAACTCCTCATCATCACAACTTTGATGTCCCATAAACCACGCGTAGAGGTCAGGGTCATCACACGTGAGCAGTCGTTCGAACACCAACTGCTGTTGCTCATCTAGCTGGTCAAAAGCATCTTCTACAAATGGCATAAACAATACATCGAGCTCTAACATTCCCCGTCGACATGCCCACCTCAGTCGTGACACTCTTTTTTTATCAAACATGACTTCTCCTAACCTATTTTACCTAAGCAACCCATTAATAACGTTAATCAACAGGCAACCAGCTTGATGCCTCCACTAGCATACATTTTTGTGATTATTGAAACTTGCATATTAATGGTTAACCCCCATTATAATGTCAATTACGATAAGACTAACAAGGTTTGGGAACTCATGCAGTCCAGTTTTACATCACCTGGCACACTTATATGCCAACTAGCTAGTTTAGGGATCATATCGATCATTGGTGAAGATGCAACGAGTTACTTACAAGGCAAAGTAACCAACGATGTTGATCAATTGAACTCGACATATGCTCAGCTCGGCTGTCATTGTGACTTTAAGGGAAAAACCTGGAATATTTTTTACGCCCTAGATGGCCAACAACATATTGATTTAATATGCCACCAGCAAAGCTTAACTGACTCATTGGCTGAGCTAAAAAAATATGGTGTATTTTCTAAAGTAGATTTCTCTGACAGCTCGTCAAACTTTGAAATATTAGGCTTAATGGGTAAAGAAGCTGAAACGGCATTAATAGAGTTAGTTGGAAGTTTGCCTGACTCTCATTTACAAGTTAGCAAAAACCAAGATCTGCATGTTATGCGTATCGATCAGCCTAGTCCCCGCTACTTAGTAGTGGCAAACAAACAGGTGGGCCAAGCATTAGTCAACGCGCTTAGCCAATATGAGCAACCTGAAGACGTTTGGAATAGCCTCGATATTGTCGCAGGTATCGCCAACATACAAACGGCTACCTCCGCGGAATTTGTGCCGCAAATGATGAATATGCATGCATTGGGTGCTATCAGTTTCGAAAAAGGCTGCTACATGGGTCAAGAAGTCGTCGCAAGGACAAAGTATTTGGGCAAAAATAAACGTTCCGCCTTTGCCCTTGTGTCCCCAGATACATCGTCTATCGAAGCCGGTGATACACTTGAAGTAAAGGCTGGAGACAACTGGCGACGCTCTGGTACGGTATTACGTTCAGCAATCCAAGATGGGAAAACCTGGGTATTAGCGGTTCTGCCTAAAGACACCGAAATAGACGCAGCATTGCGAGCAAAAACCAATCCAAATCAAGAGTTTACACTGGAACCCCTACCCTATGATGTAGAATAATACGATCTATTTATTGGATTAATAGAAATTCGGCAACTAGTCTAAATTTAACTTTTAGGCACCAACAAAACAGACGAAACAGAAAAATTTAAAGAGAAAATTATGCAAATTATAAACAACGCCGTTGTTACCATGCACTTTACTGTTAGCACCCAAGATGGCACTCAAATTGATTCATCTCGTGACGATCAGCCCATGGTGTATCTGCAAGGTAGTCAATATTTAATTAAAGGCCTTGAAGATGCTTTGCAAGGTAAAACAGTGGGAGACAAATTCGAATTAGACGTCGCCCCTGAAGATGCCTATGGTGAACGTCATGATACCTTGGTGCAAATGGTGCCTAAATCCATGTTTGATGGCATGGAAATCGAAGTAGGCATGACGTTTAGAGCAACCACTGATGAAGGCGAACAATCCGTGATGATCATTGATGAAACAGATGATGAAGTGGTTGTAGATGGTAATCATCCTTTATCGGGTATTCATCTGCACTTTGATGTCGAAGTACTTGACGTGCGGGAAGCAACAGAAGAAGAGATTGCCCACGGCCATGTGCACGATGCTGGTGGATGCGGCCATAAACATTAAGAAGGTATAACCTTTTCAAACACAGCCGATTGCCTTGGACTGAG
The DNA here is from genome assembly GCA_028356795.1 of Aliiglaciecola sp. Classification (GTDB taxonomy): domain Bacteria; phylum Pseudomonadota; class Gammaproteobacteria; order Enterobacterales; family Alteromonadaceae; genus Aliiglaciecola. The sequence continues at coordinate 10,220 of JAOMVH010000004.1, forward strand.
ATTAAAAAACCAATTACTGGAAGTCGTGACTAGGCTTAGGTAGACATTTGCGACCAAGAGCTAGGCGATGTCGTGAAAGATTCTAAACGGTTATTTACCCAGTCAATCGCTTGGTTTATATCGCTCATACAGCATAGCTTTATCGATGTTTTGGGCTTCGACTATAATTTTTTTGACTAATACCTGATAGGTATTTGCGAACTTCTCACTAAAAATGATGTACGCAGGGTTTGATAAATAAGGTGGGTATAGGGTTTCAAAATTTGTAAACCCTTTAGATTCTGCTTTGGTTTCGATTGGGTAAAGACCATCCATCGCACAGACTTGTACAATAGCATCAACCCGCCCTTTTTCTAACATTCGATATTTTTCAATGGGGTTAAAAAGAACCAGCCATTGGGGTTCGATGGACGGACTATGCTTTTTCGAAAAGCCTGCTTCTATCCCCACCAAAAAGCTAGTTTTGCCTTGCATACCTAAACGTGTTTTTTGTTTTTGTCTGCCAGCAATAGTAGAAAAACATACCTCAGCATTAGATACGACTGTGTCATTTAGTTCAAACCCTAAGTTTGAAGGATAAACAACCCTTTTGCGATCAACATCATAGCCACCGATCATCATATCCACTTCTCCACTTTCGAGATCGGCGTTGCATCGTTTCCAAGGGCGTTTTACAAAATCAATAGTGACATTGGGAAATCGGGTTTCAGTGAATATTTGTTCTATTATATCGGGATTAATCCCTGTCAATACACCGTTTCGAGTAAAGGAGAAGGGATAAACGTCGCTTTGCGGAACGCAAAACGCTATTATGGTTTGCGTCACTGGCTTCCCAGCCGAGAGTACGCCGTATGATGGCAACATCAAGGCTACTAGCAAAAATTTTGAAATGTACCTAAACCAATTCATTAAAAATCCACTACATAATAAGCCTATAAGTGTGCAAAAATAATTCAAAATAACGAAACTTGCTTTCCATTCAGAGTATAGAACCTGAATTTTATTTTAGCGATATCTACTAAGATAAATTTATCTATTCATTTCAAAGAATTACAAAACTACTTTTTGACTAGGCTATTAACAAAAATTGACAATTTGTCCTTAAACGGCCTCCTCGTTTTCTTCACCAGTGCGTATTCGAATTACTCGTTCTACGTCCGTAACAAATATTTTTCCGTCGCCGATTTTCCCGGTGTGCGCTGTTGCCAGTATGGTTTCAACTGCACGCTCAACCATGTCTTCGGCCACCACAATTTCGAGTTTCACTTTAGGCAGAAAGTCGACTTGGTATTCAGCTCCTCGATATAGCTCACTATGCCCTTTTTGACGACCAAACCCTTTAACTTCAGTCACCGTCATACCAGAAACCCCAACCTCGGACAACGCTTCTCTGACATCATCCATCTTGAACGGTTTAACAATCGCTTCTATCTTTTTCATGTCTTATCCTTATTAAAATTCCTACACTAAGGCCTGTTTAGTCGTAAACGGTTGGTATAGGCACTCGTTTATGTTGAGTTTTAACGTATATGTCCACCAACTTGTTTTCAATTTCAACCGGTACTGTTTTACCTTCTAAGAAATCATCAATCTGATCATAGGTGATACCTAATGCTTGTTCATCGGATTTTTGAGGGGATAGAGTTTCCAGATCGGCGGTTGGCGCTTTATGCACCAATATGTCAGGCGCGCCCATATGCGTAGCTAGTTGTCTCACTTGTCGCTTGTTTAAACCAAACAATGGGGCTAGGTCACAAGCGCCATCTCCATATTTGGTGTAAAAGCCAGTAATATTTTCGGCAGAATGATCGGTCCCCAAGACAAGGCCATTCAACATGCCTGCAATTTCATATTGAACAACCATACGAGTTCTTGCTTTTACATTTCCTTTGACGAAATCTCGTTTCTTCGCATTCTGCGGCAAAAGATCTATTGATTGCAATGCATCCGATGTTTGCGCATGAATCGCATCAGCACCAGGTTGAACGTTGACAGATACGGATTTTGAAGGCTGAATAAACTCGATGCTCAGTTGTGCATCTTGCTCATCTGCTTGAATTTGATATGGAAGTCTAACTGCAATAAATTGATATTCACTCTGGGAGCCGTCATTTAGTTCATTCACTGCGATTTGCGCAAGTCGTCCCAGTGTGCATGAATCAACACCACCGCTAATACCCAGCACCAAGGTTTTTGAACCTGAATGCTGAAGCTGCTTTTTGATAAAACCGACCCGTTTAGCGATTTCTTGTTCAACGTCAATGTCGGGGAGAACTCGCATTTCCTGCAAAATGGCTTGTTTGTGCATGTTTTTTCTCTGTATTTTATACTTAACTGCTTATATTCAGCTGCAATCATAAGATTTTTGCAGCAGACCGCAAATCATTTTCACACTGATTTGTCTGTGTGTGGGCATAGGTCAATACTGGGTTACTTATTTATATACCCAAAACATGTGAATAGTGAGTACACTTTAACCTTACAATGGTGAGTAAGATCCCAATTCGGTTCACGGCCATAAAATATGAAACAACAATTGAGAAATCGTACTTAATGAATAACAGATTATTGATGCAAAAAGGTCTGACACTGATAGAGCTGATGATTGGCTTGGTGATTCTTGGCGTTGTATTGACAGTTGCCCTGCCTGCTGCACAAAGTATTGTTAATAAAAATCGGATTGTCTCTGAAATCAATGAAATTAGTGGCATCATTCAATTTGCCCGAGTAAACGCAGTAGATGAACAACTAGAGACCATAGTTTGCCCCACTGCCGACTTCTCAACGTGTACGACCAATTGGAACCAAGTGAAAATGGTATTTGGTGATGAAGACGGTAACGGTCAAAGGGGAAATGATGAAGACATACTAGTGGCCACATCCCTGATATCAAGCAACAATTACGTCATTGGGCCCTCGCAATCTATTCAATTTTTTCCCAATGGATCAGCTGATAGCCAATCGCTTATTTTGATTTGTCATAAGGACAAAGAAGCTATCTATGCCAGACAATTAACCATAACGCCTCAGGGGCGCGTTAAGATGAGCCAAGACAGAAACAACAGTGACGGTATTCATGAAAACGATGCAGGTACGGACTTGAGTTGTCCCTAAACAAGATAATTTATCACCTTTAAAGATAGTGACTGGGCGAATGCTAATCCATTTTACTGATCGCTTTAAGCTTTAACTCGAAGTTTTCTAACTGCTCTGACTTTTCATAGTCAAAATGATATTGGTTGTGAAAGCCAAACCTCAGAGACACATAAGCGTCCTCAAGATAAACCGTGTAACCATCAAGATCGGTATAGGCTTTAACTCCATCTAAAACGTAAGCGTCATTAACTTTTTCACCATGTTGACGAACTTTTTCAAACACAGACAAAATAAAACGACTGTCTAATTCATTTTTCATGCTTAACTCCTTTGGTTGCAAAGGAAAAGGCGCTATTTGAAAGGATTAACCTTAGAAGTTATAACGCAACCCAAGATAGGCAGCATTATTTTCAAATCCGTTCTCACCCTTGATGTGTTCAACCTCTGTACGTAGCATCAAATTGACACCTAGGTAGAAATCGAAACCCACACCAAATACACCGGCAAAAATACCTTCGTCGTATTCACAAAGTGTGAGGTTTTCACCACTATCAAGGCTAAATGCTCGTGCAGAACCGACTTCACATTCGGTGCTTTCAACTACGTCTTGACCTTTTAAATCAACGTTTAATACGCCCAAACGATAAAAAAGCTCACCAGTGTTGCTCGATGCCTTACCTAAAATTGAAGCATAGAGTGCATCAGCTTCTAATCCAAAGTCGGTTTGATTCAGTTCGTCAGTTGTCGTTGGCAAGGCATCAACGAGGGATTGATTCGATAGCCTTTGGTAACCAAACTCTGCATACCATTGACGATGAAATTCATATCCAATTCCAAACTTATAACTGCTGCCTTTGGCATCGCCGTAATCAAAGTCACTGTTTGCCATACCCCCACTTACCACGCCATACATTTCGTCGATAGCAAAAACACGTGGTGACGACAATAAACTCAAAGCCAGTAGAATAAGAAGAGTAAACTTCACGATAAATCCTTTCATTGTTGTTCAGTTCAAATAGTTTGATACGGGTAGGACGACTTCATCTAATTATAGAATGATAAACCAGACATGATATGTGACATCCAATTTTATTTGGGTAAATCATGGTAAATGTCATTATTTAGCCCCAAACTGGGAAGTAAACGCCTCTCAATAACGACAGTTACTAGTTTTCGACGTTTTTTATCCACTATTTAGTGATATTCAGATAAAACTAAAAACCAAATACTAACGTAAAATGGTTAGTTGTGTTACGGGTTTTTCATTTTTAGTTAGAAAAGTTTAGAGCTGAACTTACTTCTAAGATAAGCATTTAACACCAAAAGTAACGACTCGCTTTTAATCCGCATACAAATTGCAGTAAGCTGAGGCTAATAAATAGAGTGAAAACACCGTCTTTTGAAATTCAATAACGTGATCTCAACAGTTTGTATAAAAAGTAGCCTTATCATTTTAGGCTGCCTTGTCGTGTCAGGGTGCTCGACGACCAGTGCAAGAGATCTTCAAATTAGGCACAGCTTTTCACCCTCGATAACTGCCGACTCTTTAGACCAATTCTCATTTCATATGACGTGGTTTGTGCCGCCATCAGTACTATTTGGCAATGAAAAAAACAGCATAATAGCGAACATGGGACTGAAGTCTCAAACTCAACGAATAACCAATTTATCAATCGACAATCAATCCAAACTTAAGTTGGAAGATATCGCAATTGCGCGTTTGGAAAAAGAAATCAAAAACAACCAAATGTGTAAAACCGGCTATACCATACAAACAACAAAATGGCTTGAACGCTCTATACTTTTTAAAGGTAGTTGCCTTCAGAGCAAATCAAAACAGGAATAAATGTTATGCAGACTATCAAAACTCGCGCAGCGGTGGCTTGGAAAGCAGGGGCGCCATTGAGTATCGAAGATGTCGAACTCATGCCACCGCAAAAAGGCGAAGTGTTGGTTAAAATCATTGCAACAGGGGTATGCCATACAGACGCTTACACTCTCTCAGGTGACGATCCAGAAGGTATCTTCCCGGCGATATTAGGACACGAAGGGGCTGGAATAGTAGAAGCTGTCGGTGAAGGGGTAACCTTGGTTGAAGTAGGCGATCATGTAATACCGCTTTACACTCCAGAATGTGGAAAGTGTAAATTTTGTTTATCGGGAAAAACCAACCTGTGCCAGGCAATTCGAGCCACACAAGGTCAGGGTTTAATGCCTGACGGTACAACTCGCTTTTCAAAAGATGGTCAGCCAATTTACCACTACATGGGCACATCTACATTCGCTGAGCATACTGTTGTCCCAGAAATTGCTTTGGCCAAGATCCCCAAAGATGCTCCCCTAGAAAAAGTCTGCTTGTTGGGTTGTGGCGTCACCACAGGTATGGGGGCGGTATCAAATGCAGCGAATGTTCAACCAGGCGATACGGTGGCCGTATTTGGATTAGGAGGCATTGGATTGTCGGTATTAATTGGGGCAAAAATGGCCAGCGCTGGGCGTATTATTGCGATTGATATCAATGAGGATAAATTTGATATTGCCAAACAACTTGGCGCTACCGACGTGGTAAATCCCAAAAACTATGACAAACCCATACAAGATATCATTGTGGATATGACCGACGGGGGCGTTGATTATTCATTTGAGTGTATTGGCAATGTCAATGTGATGCGCAGTGCCTTGGAATGCTGTCATAAAGGATGGGGAGAATCTGTCATCATAGGTGTAGCGGGAGCTGGGCAAGAGATATCAACTCGACCATTTCAATTAGTTACTGGCCGTGTATGGCGAGGCACAGCATTTGGCGGCGTAAAAGGGCGCAGTCAATTGCCTGATTACGTTAAACGATATATGGATGGCGAATTTGAACTCGACACCTTTATTACTCACACCATGCCCCTTGAAGATATCAATTCGGCCTTTGATTTAATGCATGAAGGGAAATCGATCCGTTCGGTGGTGCATTTCTGATGGCTAACTGGGAGCTAGTTTCGTCGGCAGCAAGTTTTGGAGGCCAACAGCAAAGATATCGTCACCAGTCTGATAGCTTGAACTGCCAAATGCATGTCAGTGTTTTTGTTCCTCCTCAAGCCCAAAAAAGCCACCGTCTACCCGTATTGTATTGGTTGAGCGGCCTCACTTGTACCGACGAAAATTTTGTGATCAAAGCCTCAGCACAAAGAATAGCGGCTGAATTGGGAATGATTATTGTTGCTCCGGATACCAGTCCGCGGGGTGAGCAAGTTGCAGATGACCAAGGCTATGATTTAGGTCAAGGTGCCGGTTTTTATGTAAATGCCACCCAAGCGCCTTGGGACCAACACTATCAGATATACGACTATATCGTTGAGGAATTGCCAGCTTTGATTCGCCAGCACTTTCACTGCAAACAAAAAGCGTCAATAGCGGGACATTCAATGGGTGGCCACGGTGCGCTCATTGTTGGCTTATCGAATGTTCAACAATATATGTCTATTTCTGCCTTTGCACCTATCGTCAACCCGATGGAGTGTGATTGGGGTAAAAAGGCCCTTGGTGCTTATTTAGGTGACGATACGACTCACTGGGAGCAATACGATGCCTGCCACTTGTTGAAGCAACAGGGACAATTTCTGCAACTACCGATCTTGATTGATCAAGGCTTAGATGATGACTTTTTAACGTCACAAAAACTCACCAAACCCTTTGATGAGTTGACCAAAAAGATCAACTACCCAGCGCAAGTCAATTACCATCCAAACTATGATCATAGCTACTTTTTCATCGCCACTTTCATTGAAACCCATTTGCGCTTTCACTATAAACACCTAATGAGCCAATAGTGGCAAGCAGTAGTCAATCTCGCCCGCATTTTGCTAGTCGACTGGGTTTTGTCTTTGCCGCTGCTGGTTCTGCCGTCGGATTGGGAAACATTTGGGGTTTCCCAACCCAAGTGGCTAATCATGGTGGCGGCGCATTTATTGCTATCTATATCGCTGTTTTGTTGGTGTTGGCTGTCCCTGCTCTATACGCTGAATTATCCATAGGCTTTCATGCACGGGCAAACCCCGTTGACGCGCTGACACTAAGCTGCCCTGGGGCACCAAAACTTGGGCGCGTACTTGGGCTAACCAGTATATTTGCTGCGATCATGATGCTCGGGTTTTACAATATATTAGCGGGCTGGATGCTAGCCCATGCGGCAGGGAGTGTATTCGAACTATTTGGCTGGAGTGATGCCTATCAATTTGTAACGCAAAACTCTATTGCACGTAACCTAATATTTAGTGGTTTAGTGGTTGCCTTAACCGCCTCAATTATATTGGCCGGTGTTCAACGAGGAATTGAAACCTGGTCTAAACGATTGATGCCATTGTTGTTAGCCTTGTTAATTTGTTTGATCATCTATGTACTAACTTTGCCCGGTGCATTGCTAGGATTAACTCAATTTCTGGCACCGGATACTGCCGTATTCAGTGAGCCGAAACTCTATTTAGCGGCAATGGGGCAAGCGTTTTTTTCGTTGTCTGTCGGTGTTGGTGGAATGATGATTTATAGTTCTTATTTACGAAAAAATGAGAACCTCAGCAAACTCACTTTCTCAGTTGCAGGGCTAGACACCTTAGTGGCCATTTTAGCAGGCTTGCTAATTATTCCCGCTTTGTTTGCTGCCAAACACGTAGGCCTGACAATTATGAGTAATGGCGAGTTAATTGGCCGAAGTCAATTGATCTTCGAGGTTCTTCCTGCCTTATTCAGTGGTATCAGTTGGTTTGGCATATTACTTGGTGCTGCATTTTTTGGCCTAATGAGCATTGCTTCCATCACAAGTACCATATCTAGTTGTGAAGTCCCGGTGAGTTACCTAACCGAATCACAAAACATGACTCGCCGCAAAGCCGTATTGTTATACCAATCCACCTTAATATGTGCTCACTCAGCGAGAGTTAAAATGGCGTATATCAAGGCGTATTGTTGAAGGTCTAACGGGTTAAATCGATACAATACAACAAAGAGATACGCCATTTTAAACTCGCCCGCAGGGAAGCTCTGATAAGCTTTTTATCTGCATTGCATACTTTTAAAAGGGAGCAACCATTACTACAAGCATGCGCTTTGCTAAAAAACTTATCAGAAGCTTCTGAGCTGATCACATATTAAGGTGGATTGGTATTAGTTAGTATTGTAGTTTTGAGTTTAAACTGCGTCATTATTTTCAACTTTGAGGTTTTATTTAGAGCCGTCATTGGTCTATTAACACACTTTATGTTGCCATTAATGGGCTTGTGTTACTTTATCGTCATTGGCTGGTTCCGAGACTGGCCCAAAGCCACAGCACCTTCAGTGCTGGCCAGCATTCTCAAATGGCATATCCGCATCACCTGCCCGCTACTCATGCTACTGGTTTTCTACAACGTTATTTAGCGCTTTATGAATAGCAAAAACCCCGTTTTCACGGGGTTTCATTTACGTCATATTAATGGTGATGATGCTTATCTGGCAATGACTCAATATAGGTAACAAGGTGCTCAATTTCTTGAGGTTTTAAGAAACCGCCCCAAGGAGGCATCAGTGCACTTTTACCAACGCCAACACCGCCTTTCTCAATAATCGCCTTGATGGCCGCCGAATCAGTATTGTAATGATAGAGTGGCGAGGTCAAATCAGGCATCTCAACGCCTAGCAAACCAGAGTCAGGTCCTTTGCCATCACCGTTAACGCCATGGCATCGACCGCAATTAACTGCAAACAGTGCTGCCGTAGCTTTGTCATCATAACCTTTAGGGGTGTTGTCTTCTTCTTCTCTAAATACATTGGCTTGATCAGCATGTACCAGCTTTAACACTTCACCGCTTGGTTCAGACGCTGCCCCTAATGTGGTAATAATGATGCTGCCATCACGCAGTTGCACAACAGCACTCACACCACGTTGAGCATATTGATTAGCACGAGCGATCAATTCAACTTCTTCAACCTGCTCTTTATCTGATTCCATTACAAATATCTTGGCCGAATAGTTATCAGCAAAGACATATTTATCCATCAGTTCGGGATACATCTGCGAGCGATTTACAATTCCACCAATAACAGCCCGATCATAGGCGTTATGTTCATAGGTATAAACCGGGCCTTGCTGCGGAATATCTAAGCTTTCCCATCCTTCCACACCACTTGGCTGACGGCCTTCTATCACTGGAAACTGGTAATGTTTTCCTTTCTCAATTTTGTTTATTTCTTCCCAAATGGTTGAGCCGATATCGCCCAACCACAAATCATTGGTCTGTGGGTCAAACTTAAATCGAAATGGGTTTCTAAGACCTAAAGCATAAAACTCATTACGAATATTTGGGTTATCTAGAAACGGGTTGTCTTTAGGAATGTAGTAATTTTGAATCGTACCGATATCAAACGGTTGAGATATAGGCATGCTTCGCTGTGGATCCATATCAACATCAACTCTTAAGATTCCCGATCGGAATGTTTCTGCAGAGGTTCTAGCCTCCGGAGTATGCACGCCCTCACCGATTCCGATATACAGAAATCCATCAGGGCCGAATTCAACTGAACCGCCATTATGGAAGCCGGAATCGTTGCGTTCTAATTCAAACAAAACCGTTTCTGTTGCATTATTAATCGCACTATCCTGTGAACGGATTTCAAATCTCGAAATCCGATTGTGCTGTTTATCTTCTGCACGGGTATCGGTGTAATACAAATACAAGTAGGGTTTGTTGGCCCCTTCATCGGCAAAACTAGGGTGGAAATCAAAGCCCAATGCGCCATTTTCCATCTCGACCTCGCCCATCAATTCAGACACATCAACGATGGTCTGGGCAGATGATGCATCCAAATTTTCAACCTTTAGAATTTTTCCACCACGCTCAAGAATATATAAAGAGGTGTCATCGCCAGGTGCTTGACGCACTAAAAGAGGTTGTGAAAACTTCAGGTTTGGTAAATAGTTTCTAAATCCCCAATCGGACGTCTCGACAGGGTTAAACCAAATTCTAACTTGGGTAATGGCATTGGCAATATCGCGATCTGAAGTGAACGCTTTGCCCATAACCAGTGGCACTAAAAAGTAAACCAGTGCTAACACGCCAGAGAAGCTGAAGATTCGCTTAAACATATTGGAAATGCCTGTTCCAATATTGGTTAACACGCTCTGCTTGTACCAAAGCATGTGGCAGACAGCAAAACCAATCAAATAAAGCAAGGTGGCGAACAAACCTATGGCTGCGATTAATTGAGGATCGTAGTTAATCGTAGTCGCCATGAATAAATAAAGAGAAGCAGTAGTGTAAGCATACAAAAACCAGACATATTCGTTAGCAAATCGCTTGGCAGACGTAAAAGCCCCTGAGCCGTTTCGCCAATATGCCAGTCCGATTTGAATTGCATAAGTAACAATGAATATTTTGACTATTTGCCACATGTCAGATTGACTGACATAAACATCAGGCAAGTGCAGTAATGCTTTGGGTATGATCGCAAAGTGTTGTGTAAACCGATAACTCAACATTACGGTAACGGCAATTAGCACCAACTGTATCAAAGCGGTGATTGCAAAATGCTTACTACTTTTTTGAGTCACAATATGTCCTGTATACAAAAGTAAAGTGTTAAATAAAATGTAAAGTAGGCCTAGCCCAGCTAAGTGGCATTATATTGCCAGTCTAGTAGGAAAAAACACAAGATAATTCGTAATTCAGCGGCCAAAAACTGCGATATATACTGAATTAGAATTAAGTCATTTTCCTTACAAACTGTATCGTCAACGCTTCCACTTCTTGCTTAAATGAGCGACTTGAAAAGGTATGGTCGGCTAAATCAATACGGTGAAGCTCAGCTTGGGAACTCGCGAGGTTACGCCACCCCTTATTGTTCAGGGTTTGCTCTTCAAATTCCTTTGCAGTTAAATCAACGCCGCTAAGTATCAGGCAAACTTTTCCAGAAAACTGCTTCAGGCCATGTTGCATTTTCGATTGATAGGTCTCTTGACCATGCTCTTGTTGAGACACGCTGTCTTTAACAAAGCCTTTAGCATCACCTAAACTTGAGGCAACATTGACATTACCTCTAAACAACTTTTGCCAAAAATCCTTAGATAGAAGTCGTTGTAAATAGTAATATTTAATCATCGACTTACCCATTGCCGCATCACTGCGCAACCAAGGATTCAATACCAAGATACCGCAGATTCGAGAGTCGGTATGCGCATATATCATGGCGGCAGATGCGGCATCGCATAACCCCCAAATAACCAAGCGCTCTACGCCCAACTCTTGAATAGCGACATCACAAGCTTGTTGGATATCGTCACTGATATGATCAAATTCCTTTTTGTCGCCACCGCTATCACCCATGCCTGTGTAGTCAAAACGTAAAGAAGGTATATTGTTTTTTGCTAGTGCGCGCGACAACTGAACGAATTGACGGTGACTGCCAACACGATACTGTGGGCCGCCAACAACGATAAGTACACCGACTTGTGAGTTCGTAGCTGCTTTATGGCAAATACCTAGCAGTGGCTTACCATCGCTTGCAAAGGTTATCGCCGACTCGTTGTAAGACTCATGCCCCATGACTCACCTCCAGAGCGTTTAATGTTGGCTCTAGTAAGTCAGGTTGAACGAATATTTCCGGAATTTGCCAAAACGCACTGCCCTCATAACTAGCAAGTTGATATTGGTCATCAGGCCACAGTTTGGTTTGCATCGCGATGGCTGGAGTAAGCTTTGCAGCAGCGAGCTCCATCCAACAGATCGGCACATCGAACTCTAACTGTTTAGGCATTTCTAATTCATCAATGCTACGTAACAAAGCACTATTAATCGGATAACCAGCAACCTCAGTTTCGTTACCATCTAGAATATGTTGTCGCCAATTCACTTTTTCTTGCCCTTGCATCATCGAATTGGCTTGTTTGAGGCGCAAAAACTGCGTCATGAACTGCTTGCCTTTGGCCACAGGTTTCCACAACAAAATCGAGTTAATAGGCAGCAGCTCTTGAATTGATTGAACTGATTGCATCGCTAACAATGCACCAAACCTTACTCCCCAAAGGTCAATCGAAGAAACGCCTTGTGCTGACAACCAACTCACTGCGTCGAGGACATTTTGTTGCCAGTGCTGAACCGTAAATTCCTCTACCTCGCCTTCACTATCTCCTGTACCGGCATAATCCAGTGCGTAAACACAGTAACCATGCTGATTTAGGTAAAATGCTTGTTTTGCCAGAATTGCCCGGCACAAGTTCATTTCTTCAAACAAAGATGGCAGTAGCAGTACATTTTTCTGACTATTATTTTGACCATATTGAGTGATAAACAGTTTGTGCTGAGCACTTGCAATGAAGTGGCCTTGTATCATTTAATTCTCGCTTAAAGCAGTTTTCTATCAGTGAGATTGATCTTTATCAAGATAACTTTTCAATGCGCCACCAAGCCCTAAAAAGGTCTTAGTATTGTATGCTGTCAATTTATAGAGCGGTCGAGATTTACTCATCCAGTCCTTTTTATAATTATCATTGCCGGTCAAAAAGTCGACTTTAGTGACCTTATCTTTTTCAATCACATAATTGAACATTTCAGCAGTAAGCACTGAACCTAAACTATGCTTTTCGGCTTCTGGACAATGTGCGAGTTTAAAGATGTAAGCAATACCATTTTCAACAAACCACATTTGCGCAGCTAAGGGGCGTTTGTCTTGATAAACAACGCCCATCCTCAACTTTCCTGCGTCCATCATATCTTGAGCTAGTTGGTCAATAAAAGCTGGAAAGGGTTCGTTAACTTTCCAGCTATGGTAATAAACATGATGAAAATCGGCTAAAGACCTAAGAAGCTCACCTTCACTTTGGATAACAAATTCATATTGGCCACTTTTATTGACTTTATCCCGCCTGCGCCGAATGGTATTTTTCAATTTGCTTCTGCGCCGAGACCAATAGTCGTCAACATCTATAATGTTGTCTTCATACCAGTTGGTAGAACACACATAGGTGGAAACAAAATAACCTTGTTTCTTAAACGCCTTTTTAAAAGCTAGCATTTCTGATTCAACAAGGGGATTGAGTTCAATTCTATTGAAACACTTCAGGTACCTTTGAAACGCTGAAATATGTTGATCATGGATATTTGCTGAATTGTCAGGTTGGCTTAATGGAAACAAACCAAAATATGGCGTGTAGTAGTTGCTCAGTGCTTTTAGTTTTAGCGAATTAAGCAGTCCGAACACCTTTTTTGATTTCTCAACCTTCAATGGCAACCGGCAAGTTTGCTCATTCGTTTCAGATATCAAGTATCGTGTTAATTTGTCATTGAAACAGATGAATTGCTCAAAGTTCTTGTACCATAAATGCGAATTGAACAATGAACTACCAGTTGGGTCATTGGCATCGCTAACATTTTCCTTAATGTCATGGGAAAAGTACTTTAATAAACGTTTTTTAATCAATGTCCCAAAACCTTGTTTTTCAACTTTTTAATACCGGGCACTAATGCACTCATCCAACCAAAGCGATAACATGACGCACTATAAATAGTTCGCTGAGCTGTCGACCACTCTAACTGATCCCTGTTCGCATTTGTATAGAAGTCAATTACGTTAGTAAGTTTATTTTCATACAAATATTCAATCACCAAATAAAGCAGCACTCTTCCAACCGCAAATCGCTTAAAATGCTCTTCATAGGTGGTTTTTAGCATAACAATAATTGACTCACTGTGGGCACACAACCGGCTTGCGACTACCTCACCATCAATGAGCAACTCGAACACTTTAGCACTATTTGTCATGTTAAAATCTTCAAGCAATTTTTCGTAAAATTGCCCTTGAACATCGCCCGGGTGCAATGCTGTCCCAGCCTGCCCCTTCCATCCACGACTCTCGATCATGCCATATTTTGACACTCCGATACTGACATCATCTGGCAGCTCTCTCACATTAAACGTAAACGCATGCTCTTTTTGAATTCGGTTGATATAACGCTTCACATTACTCTTGAGCTTTTTGTTTCGCTGACTCCAGTAATCTTCAAAATCCCCTAAAACTTCTACCGTAATGTTATTCGCAGAAGGGGTTATTAAATCGTCAGATATGACGGATATGAGCGATTGATGCTCTCTTGGATCCAAAGACATGAAGTCCAGCTTAATGCAATAATGTGGTAATTGACCGATTAAATCTGAGACGTTAGGTTCAAAATCAGGGCGCATGACGATGAGCGAAATTTGTGCTTGGCTAGGCTTGTAAGATTGCCAAACAGCTTTACCTTTGTAATAAAGCAAAATGATTGCTGCAACCTCTCCGCTAACCGTTCTAGCCGTTGCCGCAAAGACATCTTGTGGGAAAAACTCAACAAGTCGCTTCACAAAACGAGGATCTAAAATAGGATTGCCTTCATGACAATGGGTACAAAGAAACTCCCAGTCTTTCCAAAAGCTCTCTTCTACTTCTTCTAGGCGGGTTACAGACCATTTCATTCTAGTTTTGTTGCCCTATGATTGTTTGCTTTATAAGGCTCAACTGTTGTTCAGTTAAGTCTTGATGACATGGTAATTGAATAAGCCTACCACGCATGTCCAACACATCTGTGTTATTAATTTGCGTCGCTATTTCTTCCCAGCGAAGAGCTTGAATACCAGCCAATCTAAACGCTTTGAATCGTTCTTCACTATCCACATACACTGGCACAACGTAAGGTACCATGTTGTATTCCAATGGACAGGCTACTCGCGCCCAGCTTTGTGCATCAACCACCTCAGCAATAGAAACGAAATTAGCCCTTCTTTTATCCCTTATCTCAGCACCTGACATGGTAGATATACTTTGCTCTACTTGTTTTTTAGAAAGCTTGTGCATAACGTCGGTGTTGGTATAGGTGCCTTTGTTCTGTAGTTGAGTTAAACCAAGTTTAGCGAATATGGAGAGCAGCTTATAACGGAATTTACTCATCAGCCGGCTCGGCAATTTCGCATATGCATCATCTAACACTTCATTGAAGTCGTTTTGCTCACCAAGGATAAGCTCAGCAGCAACAATATCAGGGTAGAACTTAGTTAAACTTGTTATCGCTATGTCTCCTATCATACTGTCTGTAAGACCCGCATGAGCAAGATCTTCAATAAACAAAATATGGTTTTTACGACAAACGTTTGCAACCTCACTTAAATTGCACAAAGATCCAAAAAATCGTACGCCAAGCAACGCTTCGTTAGTTTTCACATGGTGATTAACAAATTTTATATCAACATGGAAGTGCTCATCAATTGGATAAAATTTAACGTCTACCCCCGCTAAATAGAGCGGCTCAATCATCGCTGGACAATGATATTCTGGCGCCCAAACCGTTTTATTTTTTAAGGTTTGAGCAATTAAAAAAAGAGCTGTTCGGCCACGATCAACTAATAGTGCTTTAGTGGCACCTTGAGGCAATTTACGATCCGCCGTGCCATCTGCTTTAATAGCCGCATTTGACTTCACTTGGATGTCGGGAAAATCGTTAGCACTTAGCAATGCTGGCCGGAATTGCATTCTTAGCTTTTCACCAAAGTATGAATGAGTCGCGTATGAAACTTCAACGGATGATTATCCCAGGGCAAAAACCGTTGCAACTGAAATACGTCCGTTGAAGAGTCGGAAACTCCTTGTAGCGTGGATACCGCATTCTCAAAACCACATTGTTTGACTATCTCTACCGTTTCAAGAGAATAATCGTCGTCAAGCTTGCCGTTTGGATATGCAAATTGAGTAACACCTTTATCTAAAATAACCTCTAATATTGATTTGGATTGAGCAATCTGTTCAGACTGTTCGGCAGCGTCGAGTGTTCGTAATATCGGGTGGTCGTGAGTATGGGCGCCGATTTCCACGCCCTTATCACTTAATGTTTTGATTTGTTCCGAAGTCATCATTCGTCTGGGATATTCTTGCGCTGCATTGTCCTTGTATAGTTTGTCGATGGTCTCAACACGAAGTGCATAATGTAAATATTTGGTTTTACGTATAATTTGATAACTCAAGT
Source organism: Aliiglaciecola sp. (assembly GCA_028356795.1). Taxonomy (GTDB): domain Bacteria; phylum Pseudomonadota; class Gammaproteobacteria; order Enterobacterales; family Alteromonadaceae; genus Aliiglaciecola. Next base: position 26,322 of record JAOMVH010000004.1, read on the forward strand.
CTAGACGTGAAGCATAGTCAGATACGTCAACCTCCCCCAGACCAATGGCTTTGAGGTCAAATCGTTGCCGCTGCGTATCACCAATGAGATCAAAAATACGATCGTTGAACATATTTTTCCCATCACTAAAGGCAGTCGCAATATAGACTGTTGCAGGTACTTGGTATTCGTCAAGAATAGGCTGAGCGACGGTCAAATTATTGATATAGCCGTCATCAAAAGTCACGCAAACTGCATTTTGAGGCAAGGAATTATTGCGTAATCCCTGCATAGCTTCAGCTAATGAAATCGGCGTCATATAGCGACTGATCAACGCCATGTGCCAGCGAAACACGCTTTCGGTAGCTTCATCAGGGCGCATAGGATCAAAATCAGGCAACACTTGATGATAGATAAGAATACTGAGCTTTTGTTTACCTAGATTTTTACCAATTAGCTGTAACAATCGATGAGCTAAACCTAACATCTACGTTATGCCTCCTGTTGCAGCCAAAGCTCAAGTACAACCATGATCCAAATTAGCTCCCCATAATATCCAGCGTGAACACTTTTATGGGCTTCAATAGCTTGGTCAATCAATGAGTTTGAAACAATACCTCGCTGTTTGAACTTCTCTAATGCCTCAAGAGCCAGCTTTTCGAGTTTGGCATTTTCTTTTAACCAAGCACCAAATGGCAACCCAAAGCCATGTTTTTCTTTGTCGAGCGTTGAATCAGCTAAGAAGCCACGACAAGTCTGCTTATAAAAGTCACGCAGCTTTTGCCCTGGTAGTTTAAGCTCGGCGGGCACCTGGCAACTAAAATCCACCACGCTCTTTTCTAGCAAGGGGTAACGTACGTCTACACCCGCCATTTCGCACATTCGATTAACTTTAATCAAGTCATTGTCAGCGAGTGTGAATTTCCAGTCTAAGTACAACATGTTATCAATAGGATCTGATCCCGCTGATTCTGCATAACGCTGATTCAATTGTTCAACTGGCTGATTTGTATCTACTTTCGCCAAGAATTCAGGTGTAAACATATTGTCTAAACCGACGATATTGACAAAATTATAGCTTTGCAATCGACCGGGCAGCTGAACTTGAGCTTGACGAATGTAACTAGCTACTTTTTTAAATCCCGGCAATTTGGTGGTAATACTATTGTTAAAAATGGCACTGAGTGAACCTTGTAAAAATGAAGGTAGACGCAGAAAGACCTCAAACTTTTTTTGTTTTGCATAACGTTCATTGCCAGCAAACAATTCATCACCACCATCACCTGCGAGCAGCGTATCGACGCCATTCTGTTTGGCGAAACGGGCGCAGAAATATCCCGCCATTGCTGATGAATTACCGAAGGGCTCATCAAAGTACTGGGCAACGTCAACAAAGGCTTCGGCAGCTTCTTCTGGCGTGAGATATAAAACACTGTGCTCAGTACCAAAATGATTGGCAGTTATTTTGGCGAATTCGGTTTCATCATAACCTTCAGCTTCAAAGCCAATACTGAAAGTTTTTGCTGGATCTTTTTTCTTTGCCAGCATGCCGGCGACCGTTGAGCTATCCAAGCCACCACTTAAAAATGCACCACAGTTTTCTGTTACATTGCTATGTACCGCCTTCTCTATTTCATCTAAACAGGTTTTTTGCAATGTTTGGGAACTGGCTGCAGTAGATGCAAACTGAGGTTGATAAAGTAGAACAGTGCCATTTTGTATTTGCCCTTCAAATATTACGCCTTTGCCCGGTTCAAGTTTTGAAGCTTCTTTGTATATGGTGCTAGGCGACGGAATACAATGAAAATACATGTAGTTAAATAGAGCCTGCTCTGATACAGAAAAGGTCATGCTGTCTAACCCTTTAAGGGCTTTTAACGAAGCGGAAAAGTAAAGAGCACCATTTTGACTAGAGAAATAACAAGGCTGCATACCCATTGCATCGTTGAATATGATTGTTTGGGCGCTTTTAACCTCATGCAGAAGCACAGCAAACTTCCCACTAAACTGCTGATAAGAAAGCGCTAATCTTGTAGTATCATGTTCAAGAACAGAGGCTAAATCTTGTGCATTAATAGGCTGACCTTGATGTTTTAATTGACCATAAATAAGGACGACGAATTCATCACTTTCATAGGCATCAAGTAGTTGCTCGTTGCCCACAAATACAACCTTGTGATTACAAAATTCTTTCATCAATCCCATTTTGTGTTTCCTCAAACCGCTTGTCTGCAAAGCCGACAGAATAAAGAGCTATTGTCAGGAAATACCCTATGAAAAGCAAGCGATTAGGTGATTGGAATGCATATAACAGTTAGTTTTATTTACACCTTGTATTTGATTGGCTCCATATCTTTTCGATTCATTAGCTCAAGGAGTGAAAGTTCGAAAATCCAAGTTGCTTTTAGCATCAGAAAGTAAGACCATTTAATTTATTAGTTATCAACATATTGAATCGACAAACTTATGCCAGATTCCTCACCTAGTGTGACGATTATTATCGCTACCACTGCAGAAGCGAAGCGTGACAACGACATTAGGCAAGCCATATCTTCGATTCGTTCGGCGTCGAAAAACCCCGTCACGATTTTAGTTTATGTAAACGGAAACCGATACTCTCCTGCCCTATGCAGTTGGCTTAAAGAGGAAGCTGGTGTGGACTATTTTTATAGCGAAGTTGGGTCTTTCCCACTGGCGCTGTATGAGGCAAAAAAACTCGTTAAAACCGCATATTTTGGTTTCTTAGATGACGATGATGAACTCTTGCCAGGCTCAATTGACAAGCGACTAGAGGTTTTTGAGCAGGAGCCGGGTATCGATGCCGCTATTGGTAACGGAGTTCGAAATATTAATGGCAAGGAAATAGTGACTCAGAAAAGTATCGAAGAATGTCGTAAGGACCCTCTGCGCTCTTTGCTGAGAAACAATGGAAACTGGTTAGCTAGTTGTGCCGGTTTGTTTAAGACGAGCAGCTTTGATAATGAATTTTTTGCAGACTATGCGCCCTATTCCGAATGGACCTACACGGCGTATCGAATTGCTAATTTAAAAAAAGTGGGCTTCACCGAATATAAAACTTATCGCATTAACTATACTGACAACTCCCTGTCTGCAGGGTTGGAATACATACAAGGACAATACAACTGCGCAAGCAAGGTACTAAAACTCAAGTTGCCGAGAGATGTTAAAAAAGCGCTCAAAAACAAGGCGATTAATTTCGCCCATGATGTTGCTCACAGAGCGCTAATAGAGAAACAGTTTTGGTGTGCTTTAAAATTCCACCTTATATCCTTGAGCAGTTTCAGTGGATTTAGAAACTACGCCATGTTTTCACGGTACTTTTTATCCAAAGATACCCTGCGTCAGTAGTTTGCCTTTTACCACAGTAATAGGCTAATTTCTGCCAACATTAACACTGACCGCTTTTCGTTTCCCTTGATTGTTTTATCTTAAAAAACGATTTAATTATTTCAGGTTCCGCGCAAGTATCTGTTTTTGTAAACTAGAATTATCAAAGTTATAGCCCAGTAAACTAATATCTTCGGCATATACTTTTGCAACAATATCTTTCGTTTCTTCATTGTAATAGTCTATATATTTATTATGCGTACTTTTATTAGATTCGTTTAAATTTACTTCTAGGCCAATTTGATTTTTAATAATGTCAAAGTCCTGATCGATATTCTCTAAAAATCCTACAAAATCTAGTTTTATTTTGCCATGTTTGTTTAAAATATATTGGTACTGAGGTCTAAAGTGGTGCCATTTCTGAATATTATCTTTACTCAACCAATTCTTAACAAAATCATCAAAACTATTGTAGGCACTTAGTTCACGTTCAAACCAAGCCCTATCTTTTTTCCCGAAGCCGCCTTTTTTCAAAAAAAAGTAAGCTGAAACCAATCTATCCCATGGGTTTCTTACAATCGTAAACTTAAAATAGTTTGTGAGATTGCACGGTTCGAATACAGTAATATATTCATCCAAAGTGGTATGACCACCAGCCAGACAACCAAATAAGGTTTTAGCAATAGATACGCCTGCACACTTCGGTACATGAACAAATATCGCGTTATTTTCGTCGAAAGGTCTGTAAGAGTACTCCCTATCGTCGATGTTTCTCCTCAACTTTTGTTTGCTCTCATGCCCCCGTTTGTTTGTGATTTTATAATCCCAATATCGATACTCTAGATAAAGTCTCTGTGGGAGAACTTTTATCGCTATATTTTTCATTGATTCACCTTATAATCGACTTATGTAAGGAAGTATTATTAGAGTGTTCAGAATAACGCATCCGAGTTCCACGTAATTCTTCAAAAGTCTGGTAGAGCGTCATTTTAAGGGTTCCAATCTATAGTGAGGTAAAAATAAAAGTTAACATAATCAGCGTGAAAATTGCTGTTTTATTCTGGACAGCAACATCTGTTCAAGGGAGTCAGTGGGTTTACCACGAAGCCAAAAGAGTGCCAACAGGCAGGATAGATATACCAAAGCCGCACTACTGACTTTTAACAACAATGTCACTATTACAGAGCCGTATACTGCTGGCACAACACTTACCACATATGCCATCACGCTAACCGATAACATCGCCGGCCACCAACTTGCCAATAAACTCGTTATGCTTAATTGAAGCGCTCGGCTAATAACCACTAATACAAAAGGTAAGCTAGCCAAAGAACAGATAAACAGTGCAAAGGGTAACGCAAAAACATCATAAAAAGACAACGTAATCGCTAAAGTAATGATTAAAAGAACATTTCTTAGCCACATCAGTTTGTTTGACAAGGGCTCCTTGTCCAAAATAACTAAAAACTGCTCGCTAAAAAACATCATCAGGCCAGCTAACATCGCATGTAAACTAAACCATGACAACATGGGAGCCGCCGCTGACCATTGAGAGCCCAGAATGACTTTTACAAACTCATAGGAAATCATAGATAAGCCGATTCCAATCGGAAGAAAAACATACACAGCAGCGGCGAATGTTGTGACCAAAATTTGATTAAAGTTGTCAGAATCTTTTTGCACCGAAATATTTGGAATTAGCCCGCGAATAACCGGAATCAATAGCTCTTTGGTAAACAATGTCGCCAGATTTACTGCCACATGATAAAGACCAACAAACTCTGCCATTGCAACTCGACCAATCACGGCGACGTCTAGCTGGTTGTTAATATATCGGCCAAAACTAAAGGGCACGGTGTGAGTAGAAAACCTGAGCATTTCACGCCAATGCTGCAGGCAAAATTTAGGTCGAAAGGGATGAACCCAATAGCTAACGGCACAGCCCACCACAGCCGAAACTAACTGCCCGAGCACCAATGCCCAAAAACTTTGAAAATAAAGTGCAAAGCCGACAGTGCTAACTAAATAGCTCAATCGAGTAATTAGTGTGAAGGTGAATTCAATTTTGAAGTTCAGGTGTTTTTGCGCAACTATGATGCCTAAACTATTAAAACTTTGCAGAATGCGCGCTAACGCCAAGCAATAAATCACTTCTTGTAACGCCCCTTGATTGTAAAAATCGGCAATCCAAGGAGCACCGATCACAAGCGGCACTGCGATCAAGAAACCTTGAATAACACCCAGTGTCCATGCAGTGTCAAAAATACTGCTATCGTCTTTTTTTTGTCTTAAAACATAGAGATTTAAGCCTGCATCGGTAATGGAGTCTAAAAAAGCAATGACAATGGTCGCCAGTGCTATGATGCCAAAATCAGCGGGAGTAAGAAGTCTTGCCAACACCATAGTGCTGGCCATACCAATGAGTTTAGAACTCCACTTGGACAGAATGGACCAAAGAATACTAAAAAACGTATTTGTTTTAATCGTCTCAGTCATGACTACCGGGCATAACTCCGTAAATTGCGTCTATCATGCCATCTGGCGTCACATAGGTCTGTTTTACCTCGCGACGGGCCATATCAATTTTGACCACTAACGCATTGTTGCCTGATGCATATTTAAAATTACCCTGACTTAAAAACTTCAAGCGAGAACGCACATTTGTTTTTCGCAATTTCGAAAAACCAAGATAGAAGTCGTTACCATCTACCATTAAGCCCCGGCACCAACCCATCGGCCTGTTTGTTATCTGTTTGAATGGATCATAAATTTCAGTCAGGGCCTGTGTTTTTGGATCACAAATCAAAAGGTTTCCATCGACTTGGGTGAATATCAATTGATTGTTCCACCACACACCATCGTGAACTCCTTTGTCACCGCCAAGATCAATGTCTATTCTGTCTTTTGGATCAGAAATTTTGACGGCATCTTCTTGGCTGCAGCGCGTCACCCAGAACTCACCATCTACTTTAAAAACATAGTTTGGATGGCAATCATGTGGTCGCGTGGAGTGAACTTTCCGGTAGTCAATATTTTGATCAAATCGATGCCAAGGGTCTTTTGCTTCACAGTTTAATATTTTCACTACATCGCCAGAGTGTTTGTCTAAGACAATAACGTTGTCTAACCCGGTGGATGTAATATACAAACACTCACCAAACAACTGGGCAGAATGGATGTTGTGAAAACACGGGTGTGAATAAACTTTGAGTAATCGAAAATCTGAAAGACGATAACAATGTACTTCAGTATCAGTGGGTAACCAAATAACATCACCATCTACACTACCAACAGTAAACTGCAAATTGGGATGTTCCTCTGGGTAGTTATCCCCACCATCGCTTTTCTCGACAACCACACGATACTCACCTGTGGAGAGGTCTAGTTCTACCAATCTGGCAAGGTCATAGTACTTCCCTTCGCCCAATTCAAAACCGTTTGGTCTTAAACGTCCCCCAGATAACAACAATTTTTTTAACACGACATTCCCTAACTATATTTTTAGTTGCAGGTTTACTTATTATTCAAGCTCATCAATGAGTTTTGTTAACTCAACAGCCTGAGCACTCCTTGAGTAGCTATTCACGACACTGTCTGCGGGCATGACAAATTCATTGTCCGTTAGTCGTTGAATAAATCGAAGCAGCGCTTCTTTAGTTTTGTCTTTGTCATCCAAAGGCGCTAACTCAGCGATGTTTAAATTGGAAATTAGTTGTCCTGTATCCCCTTCTTCAGGCATCAACCCCAAGATAGGTTTCTTTAACTTAATATATTCATAAGACTTAGCAGGTATCTGGTGATTGCAGCCTTGGGATTGCATCAGCAAAAAGCCATCAGCGCTCATCATCTCAGCTATTGCTTCTTTGTAAGAGATCGTGGGTTCTAATTTAATAATGTCAGCAATATCCAATTCAGCAATTCGTTTGGCATAAATCTCATCATGACCTGTCGCTCTTAACCTGATCTCTAACGTTGCGGCACTTAATTCTCCAGCAATTTTAAGCTCGGAAACCGCCTCAAACAAAGCATTGGGATTGCGTTCTTTAGGGTAGATAATACCACTATGTAGCAGAACCAATTTGTCATTTTCATTCTGCGATATGGAAGCATCTTGGCTCACTGACTCAATCACACTGTTAAAGGTTTTATCATCGAAGCCATTGGGCAAAACTTTCCAAAAATCAGGATTTGAATCGGGGAACTTTTCCAAATAGAATGCTTTGGCTCCCGGTGTTGTCACTATGGCAAATTGACACTTTTCGACAATTTTTCTCTCTATCCACAGAAATATTTTTTTCTTGCGAGGATCAGCGGGATAATTCTTTTGCGCCATAGGATCACGCAAATCCGCAACCCATGGCACGCCCAAAACTTTATGCAATAGGTAACCAATGATATGGGCCGATGCTATTGGGTATGTGGAAAAGATAAGTTTGGGCTTTCGCTTGAATGCCGACCATAAACCCGTGAAAAATCCTCCCAGGATCCAACTCTGCCAATTGTCTGGCAACGACATAAAGGAAAAATACTTGCCCTTAAAAGAAAGGTGTTTAGTGACTTCCAATGCGAATGCACGACGAACCTTTACATTGCTAGGAATTAATTCATATTGCTCAGGAGACCAACTCTCATATGCCGTTAATGCAGCCGTTACCACTTCAACGTGATATCCTTCGTCAGCCAAATGACGAGTGAACGACAGCGTTCTATAGACGCCACTGCTGCCAACTATCGGTGGATAGTGAAAAGCAACAACTAGCAAATCTCTGGAACGAGTTTGTTTCATTGATATAGGTACTTTGATAATATAATTTGCACAAAGCCTAATCTAAAGAGAGAGAAAAATGAAGACTAATATGGGTTGTGGTTACCTGATTGGGTTACTTTTACTTGCGATTAATGTGCCAGCACTGGCTGCACAGAAGAATAATCAGACGTGCGGTATCACGCCGGGAAAACCAATTACCAATAGTTATGGTCCATTTGATTGGACCAACCCAGAGCATGCTCCTAAGTTTCCGATCGTAATCAATGCCCACTTCACGCCACAAGTAGAGCGTTTGATAGAGGGGTCTACCGGGGCTTTACCTCATGATATAGATTACACGTTGCGCGCAATTCCCAATCACCATCGCGCACTAAATGCTATGTCTCGCTTTGAAATTCAAGGGAAAAAAACGCCAGGAGCATTTAGTCGGTACTATTCCGCAGATTGCTTTTTCAAACGTGCTATTTATTTTCAACCTGCAGATGCAACATCGAGAATGCTTTATGGTATTCATAAACATCAACTAAAACTTTTTGGTGATGCTGAAAAGTTGTACTTACAAGCTCTTGCCATGTCACCAAACAACCCTGAGATTCATTACAATCTAGGTTTATTGTATGTTGATACAAATGCGATAGACAAAGCAAAAAAACATGCAAAAGTAGCCTATGCGGGTGGCTATCCGCTGCCAGGTTTAAACAACAAAATAGCTAGGGCTGAAAAGGCTAATTAGAGAGAACCTAAAAGTAAAATACGGGTAGTAGCCTTTCAATTGTAAAGGCTGCTTAACCCTAAAATTTGTTTTTTATGGTTTTCCAAATCACATTTTCAACATCTTCTTCATGCCCAAAAACACGCCATAAAAGTAAAATAGTAACCAAGTAAACCACCCCACCTAGAGCGACAGACGCAAATAGTGCAAACAAGCCTTCCTCAACAAGATTAGGGCGCAATAAGTACACGTTAGTTGACCACATTGCTAGGCACCCCATAGATGGTCTAACAATGCGCTTTAAGATCAAAAACGGATTTAATTTTAAAAAAAACAAAATACCGGTTTGGGTCAAGGCCAACATGATAATTGCAGTAAAAAACATCGCATAGCCAGCACCGAGTAAACCATAGATATCCACCAGGTAAACGAGTGCAGTTAAAAAGATAATTGCTCTCGTTAGCCCAAAGAAGAAGGAATATTTAGGCTTGCCACAAGCTAAGTAGATATAGCCGTTATTGGTTCCCAACCCGAGGAATATGCTAGATAAGGCTACCCATTGCATCAGCTCTATGGTTTCAATCCACTTTTCACCTAAAACATTAATCACAAACAAGTCAGCAACTATAAAAATACCTACCGATGCAGCTGCAGTTAAGCTAAAGGTCATAGCAAGGGTATTTAAGTATGCACGCTTTAATTCCTCGAGCTTATTTGCAAATTTCGAATACACAGGGAAAGAAGCTCTATTAATCGGTGCGGCTAACTCTGTGGTTGGTAAAGTGGAGATTTCATTGGCCATGGAATACAAGCCAATAGCGCGGGCAGAGATGAGTCGGCCGATCAATAGTTCAGTCATTTTATTGTTGAGGAAAAAGACGATATTGTTTAACAACAGCCACTTTGAAAAACTAAACAAACTACTAAAGGAAACTAAGCTAAATCGCGGACGAAACGGATGCATCAGGTAACTTAGTGCAACGATTGCTAGTTGAAAACTAAGAGTTCCCAACACCAAAGCCCAGTAACTCTGTAAGTAAAATGCCAAGGATATGGTAATAGTAAAACTAAATATCTTCGGTAAAAGCTGAAATTTGAACTCTTTCTTAAAATCCAAATCTTTTTGAAAATCTATTACGCCAATGTTGGCAAACCCAGAAATCAATCCCAATAATCCTATTGTTTGAACCAAAGGGACCAGCCGTTGATCATCATAAAAATCTGCGGCAGGCCAAGACAGTCCAATCAACGCTATACAGGTAACCAAACCAAATAGTACTTTGAACGTCCACGCCGTATTGTAGTCATCAACTGATTTTTCTTGTTTTTGAATTAATACCGTACCAAGCCCAAACGCTCCGAACAGTTCGATGAACGCATAAATGGCCATGGCAATTGCCACTAAACCAAAATCTTCGGGTACCAATAATCTAGCCAGAATAACGGTACTTATTAGCCCCAAGGACTTTATTGACATTCTCGTGATCAACATGAACATTGAACTAGAGAATAACTTGGCGTGTATTTCCTTATCAGTATGCTGAGGGGTATTACTTTGCATTTGCCGGGTCTTTGTAAGCTAATTGATTAATCGCCATCACTGCCACAATCCCAATCATCGCATAGAGCAAATCAAAATATGCCAAACTTACATTACCACCTGTGATACAGAAGCCGACCATCGACAACATAATAGCCGAACACAATTTCTGAACCCATTCCACTTCTTCTTTTTTTGCAATTTTCCCCAGCCGTCGAAGCGCGAGTAACACCTTCATTAAGATGGTTAAAAATATCATCAAACCCACAATACCGTGGTCGCCCAGTACTTGCATATACACATTATGGGCAGCTTTAGGCTTTAAATCGTTTGGAATTGGCGGAGTTTTAATCGGCCCGAAATTGGACGTCTCTGGCGCGTAAGTTAACCACAAAACAGGATCGGTTACCGCTCGAAATCCTCCTCCGGTAAGTGGATTGTCTAATGCAATGAGGGTTGATATTTTCCAGGCCCACAAACGACCGATGAAAGAGCCATCAGATTTGGTTGCATCTTTTACCGTATCTTGCCGCTCTCGCCATTCTTCAGGCGCCATTGAATAAGCAGCCGGTAACGCCAATACCGCAATAACCGCTAACACGATCTTGTATCGAGACGCCATCCAAAAAGCGATGGCTAAAATAATGAGACCGATAAACCCACCACGAGAATAGGTACCGACAATCGCAATTACATTCAACCCCAATAATCCCAACAAACCCAATTTGATGGTTTTATGTTTGGTCGTTTGAAATAGGTAAATCAATAGCGGAATAGCCATATTAATTGCTACAGCCAAATCGTTTCTATCGATTATAATCCCGGCTTTTCCGATAATTCGGTGTCCACCACCAGACAATACAAATTTCACCGCTTCCATGCCTGCGTAAGACGAAATAGAAAGCACCACAGCCCACACAATTGTGTCCACATGCAAACGCTTGGTAACCGTCAGTGTAATAAAGAAAAACAACAAATAGGTTTTGAAAAACGCAATCCAGTACCCGAAAGTTTTTCCCTCATAAACACTTAGATTTGCGGCGGTTGAAATCAATGTCCAAAAAGCAAAAAAACCAACCCAAAAAAACAAGCTATGTTTGGGAAACGTCTTATTTTTTGTGAGAAACATGTACGACAATGCAGTTACCAGCACGATCGTTAAATTAAGACGAAACGATTGTGAAAAACCAAATACCCAATCTGCTGGCGCCGTTAACGCGATCCATACCCAGGCAGCCATGCCGATGTATGGACGCTTGAAGCTATAATAAATTGCAACAAACAAAAAACCTACAAGTAGCAAATCACGCATTAATCTTCTTCCTGCTGGCTTGACCACCAAAACACAAAGCAGATAGCGCCAATATCAGCGAGTAGATATAAACTGTCTATCATCCTACACTTACCTTACTAATCACATATCGATATTTACCAGACTTTTCTGGTTCAATTTCGCGCACATTTTCAATGCTGATATTCACCGTCTCTCCAAGCCTAGCTTTAAAACCTTGGCTAATGGTATCACGCATCTCTTGATTTACCTCGCCCGTTTTCGAGACGACCTGGACATGGGTGTTATCAATATCATGTTGAACAATTTTAAATGACTCCACTGACTCCATGTCACGCAGAATATAAATCAGTGATAATCCATGCAGTATGGTGCCATCTGCTGCCACAACAAAGTCGGTGCTGCGCCCTTCGATGGATTCAAGCATAGGAAGCCCTCTTCCGCACTCACATTGTTTGTCAGACATGACTGCGATATCGCCGGTTTTATAGCGCACAAAAGGAAATTCCGATGTGCCTAAATGGGTCACAACAATTTCACCCGATTGACCAGCGGGCAGCGGGTTACCCTCAGGGTCGACGATTTCAACCACGATATCTTCAAAGGAAAGGTGCATGCCACCTCTTGGGCACTGGTGCGCAATAAAGCCTGCGTCCCGCCCACCATAACCATTTGCCACAGGACAACCAAAGACAGCTTCAATGTTCTCTCTTTGATAGGGATATAAACGTTCTGAGGTAACAAAAGCGACTTTGATCCCCAGATTATCCATTTTAATGCCTTTTTGCTTCGCTGTTTTTGCCAACAAATCAAATACGGATGGATAACCGAATAACATTTTGGGCTTTGATTTTTGAATAGTGTCGAGAAAAGACAGCAATTTTTCTTCGGTCATATCAAACGCTGGGATCAATTCAGATCGAAATAGGCCATCACGGATCAGTCGTACTTTATCCTGTGCACCTAATTCGATCGGTGAGCCCCAAGCGACAATTTCCTTATCACCAATATCCACATCCCACCAACGGGTTGCTCGCCACTTTTGTGCAACGTCGTGGGATACTCGCTCATTACCTAATAAAAAGATAAGCGGTTGACCGCTAGAACCACCAGTATTAAAACGAGATAACGGACCAGCTATATCAGATTTCAAGCCCTCAAAATTTTCAGAAATTGTTTTTTTATCTAAAAAAGGTAATTTAGTTAAGTCAGCAGGAGATTGAATGTCACCAGCCTTGAGACCTAAAGAGGCAAATAGCTCTCGGTAAAAAGGCACATTAGTGACAATATTTTCAATGAACTGGCGCAGTCTTAACGATTGATTTTCACGCAGAGTGTCAACATCGCGCCATTGAGATGCTTCTAATTGCTTGCGTATTTTTACGGTATCGTGCTTTTTAAGTTTTTCATGCAAAGGAAATAGCATTTTTGAAACAATGGACGTGTAAAAACCTGACATCTATGATTGCTCCGCTTTGTTGACTAATGAACGGAAAATGTTCAGCAGCTTGTCCATTCTGGTATTCCAGTGATTGTCTTGTGCGTACTGAATAATATGCGCTTTATCCCACTGCTTTGCTAACCCGTCATCCAATGCTGCTAATAGTTTATCGTGATCGTCAAACGGAATGATGGTGCCAAGCTTTTGGCTGTTAATGACTTCACTGTTGCCACCCACATCGGTAGCGATAACCGGTGTGCCACACGCCATGCTTTCGAGTATGACGTTCGCCCAACCTTCATTTGCCGTTGCTAGAACAAAAGCGTCCGCAGCCGATAAAGGTACACTCAATTCACTCGGTGGCAACGAGCCAAGAAACTTCACGTTCGAGGTAACGCCCAATTGTTCAGCCTGTTGTCTTAGTTCGCTTTCAATATTTCCTTCGGCGCTGGCGCCACCGACAATAAGATATACTAATTTGGGATAGGTTTTCATTAGTTCCGGCATACAGGCAATGACGCGGTGAAATCCCTTGCGTTTAACAAGCCCACCGACAGTGATAAGTACCTTGCTGTCGTCATCAATACCCAACTGCTTGCGCGCTGCGTTTTTTTCGCACACAGAAAACTTTTCAGTGTCGACACCGTTGCCAACCACTGTAAATTTATCCACATCTGCGCCTAGAGAAACTGCCAATTTTTTCAGCGAATTAGCCACACATATCATGTGGTCAGCCCGATTCCATGCTTCTAGCAACAAGGCTTTTTTCTGGGCATCTTTACTATGGGATAATTCTGTACCTCGGAGCGTTATCGTGACCTTTTTATTCAGTCTCTCTCCAATTTTTCCTGCCGCAAAACCATCGGGGTAGGTAAAGTGGCTATCTATCACATCAATACATTGTTGCTGTTCAATCTTTTCAATTACACGACTTGCCGCACGTGCCAGCATGGCACCGTCCCATTGACGGAACAAACCAGGCATAGAAAGAAATCGTGGGAAATGGACTTTGATACCATTTTGAATTTCAATTTTTTCAGGCATGGGGCGATAGTTAGGTTTGAACCATCGAATAATTGATTGACCTGGGAACCATGGCACTGGACTGACGACCTCAATATCAGCAAACTCTGCCACCCGAAACATTCTTTCTCGCACAAACAAGCCAGACTGCTTGCGCACTGAACTGGGAAACAGCGAGCTTAATACCACTATTTTAAGTCGGTCCACAATTACCTTCTCAATTATTTATTTGCAAGTTTTTGGTATATGGCTTGATAATTCGATACGGAGTTTTTCCAGTTTCGAACTTCAGTCACAAACTCTCTTCCATGGGCGACCATGGAGGGCCAATTGTCACGATTACCTAATATTTTAATGGCAGAGTTTGCCAACGCATCCACGCTGCCACTGTCAAACAACCAGCCCGTTTTGCCGTTTTCAATTAACTCTTTGTGGCCACCGACATCTGAAGCCAGTACCAGTTTACCTTGCGCCATGGCTTCTAGGGGTTTCAAAGGTGTTACCAGCTCAGTTAAACGCATAGGCTTGCGTGGATAAACCAGCAGGTCAACCAAGCTATAGTATTTATCCACTTCAGAATGAGGAACGCGGCCAGGCATGATCACATGGTTTTGCAAGCGTAATCGTTCGATTTGGGCCTTAAGGTTATGTTCTTGTGGGCCACCACCGACCAATAAAAACATCGCGTTGGGAATAGCTTTTAATATTTGCGGCAAAGACTCTACAATCATGTCGAGTCCTTCATAACCATAAAAAGAACCCAAAAAGCCAAGGGTCACTTTGTCTTTAAGCTGGTATTTTTCTTCAAGTTCAGCATGTCGCTTGGTAATGATATTAAATTGTTCAACGTTTACGGCATTGGGGATCACCGTGATTTTGTTTTCGGGTAAGCCCCGCCCCAATAAATCTTTGCGCAAACCTTCACAAATAGTGGTAACGGCATCGGCTCGGTTGACCACAAATGTCTCCATTTTGCGTGTTAATCGATAACGAATGTCGCCTTCTTTGCATGTTCCATGATCCACCGCAGCATCTTCCCAAAAGGCACGTATTTCATATACCAAGGGTAAGCCTGTTTTTTTTGCGACCTTCAGCGCCGCTAAGCCATTTAGTGCTGGGGAGTGCGCATGAAGTACATCCGGTTTTTCTTCTTCTACGGCTTCTAACATGCGATCACGAAGAGGATTAACCAAAGATAACTGGTTTAACACGGGCAATTTACTGCTGAAACCATTTGGAGGCGTAGTTCGATAAAAACGCAATCCATCTACATCTTCAATGGCTGATTCGCATAATCCTTGCTTGGCGCTAGTGACATGACAGGTCTCCCAGCCTCTAGCTCTTTGTTGATTTAAAATAGAGCGAGTTCTGAAGGTGTAACCACTGTGCAAAGGAATTGAATGATCAAGAACATGCATTATCTTCACGGTTTAAGCGACCTTCTGCTGACGGATAAAAGATTCAAACATCATCAATGTCCACAAAGACGCACTATTGTCCCTGCGGCCAGTAACATGATCATCAATTAATCTGCGCAAGCGCTTCTCATTGAAATACCCAGATTGGGTCATTTGTTGCGACAATACGCCATCGTACAGACGCTCTTTAAGAGGACCTCTAAACCAGTTAGCCAATGGCACTGCAAAGCCCATTTTTTTGCGATAAAGCACATCATGGGGTAAGTGTGGTTCTAAGGCTTTTTTGAATGATAGTTTGCCAACGCCGTTTGCCAAGTTTTTGCTAGTCGGAACATTGAACGCCCACTCAACAAATTTGTGGTCAATAATAGGCACTCGAACTTCTAACGAATGGGCCATTGAGGCACGATCGACCTTGGTTAGAATATCGCCTACTAGATAGGTTTTCATATCGATATATTGGGCAATCTTAGTTTCGTCTAGGTGCTTCACCTTTTCGCCATATTTTTTAAACAAATCGAGCGAATTGTAGCCGTTTAAACTCTCTTTATATTCAGCAGAAAACAACTTAGCACGTTCGTCAGCACGCAAAATACTCATGGTATTGTGATAGCCTTCGACAGTATCCATTGCCATCGATTGGAAGGTCGTTTTTGCTCTTAGAAACTTAGGCGCCCAGTCAGCTTTAGGGTATAACTTGCCTAATGGGCCGAAAATGGGTTTGCGCAACCCTAGCGGCAGCAGATTACGAATTTTTTCCTCACCTTGATGCATTCTATAGCGGCTGTAACCAGCAAACAGTTCGTCACCACCATCACCAGACAAAGCTACTGTCACATGTTTTCTAGCTAACTGACAAACACGAAACGTCGGAATTGCAGAGCTATCCGCATAAGGTTCATCATAGAGGTGCGCTAAATGATCGACTAAATCAAAGTCATCTTGACCGACCACTTCGACACGATGATTAGTTGCATACCGGTCAGCTACTGACTGCGCATATTCAGTTTCATTAAACTCTTTGACATCAAAGCCAATTGCACAGGTGTTTACCGGGTCTGATTGTAATTGTGACATCAAGGCAACAACCGCGCTCGAATCAACACCGCCCGATAAAAACGAACCCAAGGGCACATCGGCTACCATGCGAATATCCACCGCTTCCTTCAAACGTTCAATAAGTTGCTCATCAATTTCAGATTGATCAAGTGGCTTATCGAAGTTTACAGGCACATCCCAATACTCTTTAGAATCTGGCAGCCCTCTATCGCCTTTATGGAGCGTTAGCGTATGGCCAGGCATCAGCTTGAAGGCATTGTGATATATGGTATTTGGCTCAGGCACATAACCTAAACTGAAATAGTCTTCAATCGTAGTATTGCGAAGTGTTTTATCAAAAGCGGGATGGGCAGTAAGAACTTTTAGCTCAGAGCCAAAAAGAAACTCGCCACTTGGCAGTAGACTATAGAAAAAGGGTTTTATACCAAGCCTGTCGCGGGCAATAAACAAGGTTTCTTTTTGTCTATCCCAAATGGCAAAAGCAAACATGCCTCTGAGCTTGTGAACACATTCCTCCCCCCACTCCAAGTAGGCGTTTAAAATGGTTTCTGTGTCTCCGTCGGTATTAAACGTATACCCTTTGGCAGAGAGCTCTTTATGCAACTCTTTGAAATTATAAATCTCACCATTGAATACAACACAAGCGCGTTTGTCAGCGCTTAACATGGGCTGAGGACTACCCTCTAAATCGATAATTGACAGACGCCTATGGGCTAACGCTACTCCAGGGTCAAAGAAATAATCACCTGCATCGGGCCCCCGATGAATTTGTCTATCATTCATTTGGGCAATCAAATCAGCATCAATATTCGTTTGATCTGATAAGTGAAAAATACCGGCTATTCCACACATTTCTTTTAATCCTTAGTCACTAAAGGCTTGATACAATTGGTCATATTTAGACACCATTGTATCTATACTGAAGTTTTCTACGCAATGCTTTCTCACGCGTTCGCTGTTTGATTGAAGTAAATCGGTTGATTCAACATACTGCTGCATGGCAGTCATTAATGCTTCCACGTCATTCACTGAGACTAAATGAGACGCTTGCATACTTGATTCAATGAGCTCAGGATTACCGCCAACACGGGTAGCAATAACGGGTAAGCCCGACGCTGATGCCTCCAATATAGTATTTGAAATGCCTTCGGCGAGGGAAGGCAAAACAAAGATATCCATGCAGTTCATAATACTTGGCACATCAGCTCTATTGCCTGCAAACCAGACATTATCTTGCAATTTCTCTCGCTCTACTTTGGCTTTCATTTGCGGCATTAACACGCCATCACCGACAATAATCAAACGCAACCGCTGCTTTTGTTCTGGGAAAGCCTTTACTAAAGCAATAAACGCATCAAGTAAGAAAGGTTGATTCTTTACTTCAGCTAACCGCCCTACGGTACCAAACGTCAACGAATTGCCAGCGCTAAAATGACTAGGAAGCAAATTTTCAGGCTTCTGGCGGGGCGCAAAGGTGTCAATATCGACACCATTGCAAATATGATGAATTCGCCCTTCGAACACAGAAATTGTATCTCGTAAATAGTCAAACGCTTCCGTAGACAAGGCAACATAGCGGTGTATGAAAGTCTTCATAAAACGGCGCAGCATTTGGTATTTTTTGTTTTGGCCATGCATATCGTTGACATCCCAGCCATGCTCGCCATGAATACGATATGGCACTCTACACCACCACCCAACCAACTGATTTTCTAATGTTGCAGTATTTCTAGTATGCAAAATATCCGGTTTCAATTGTTTCAGAAGCTTGCGTAATTTAAAGAATATTTTGATGTCATTGCCATCTTGTTTTTCAAGGTCGTAAAATGCCACATTGCCAGTTTTTATCCGTTGACAAAATTCTTCGCTGAAGCCTTTGAGAGTCACAATAGTATGTTTATACAATTTTGTATCTAAGCGATTGATAAGATTGACAACGCCATTTTCTAGGCCGCCCGTATCAAATCGATAAATTACATGCAAAATATGTTTTGGCTCAGCACTCATACTAGTCACCGGATAACAATGCCTGTGCAGAGCCGTCAAAGATTTGCTGCGCTTTTTGCTCGAGTTCTAATTTGTCTTGTTCGCGATTTTCAATCGGCTTTGATAGCACTAACACAAATCCATTTTGCGGCTGACCAATAAGTGCCTGCAGCGCTTGAACTAATTTAATTTCCAACGACTTATGGGTAACATGCCACGGTGTGACATAGGCGTAGGTCATCAATCGACTACGTCCATAGTTGTCGATAACCTCTAATGTTCTGAATCGTTCGTTGGCATCGTCTGTCACAATCGACCATCGTTCAATGTTGTAAATTTTGTTACGACCGTTAATTAACTCTTGGCCTTGAATATTAGCGTTGTAGTAGGCGTAATAATAGTCGATGCCACTGGCGCTGCCGGTCACCACTTTAGTCGGATTATTAAAAATAGGTAACCAACTCGTTTCTGCAATAGCGTCATCGGCACTAAATACACTAGCAATGTTTGGATCAACATCGCTGACTGGGTTTTCAAACACGACTTTATAACTGATCGCCGCAGCAAGCAGAATAACCAACCCAGTTCCAGGTTTAACTAAACCAGAGAAGTCCATTTTAGGACCCATTGGGTTATTGGCAACCTCAGCTTCTGGAATAGGGTCTGCCCAACGACCGCCAACCGTAAACATAATTAAAATAACCACACCGAAAAATAACCACCCATAAATTAAATGGTCTACGCCGGTAGCATATTTCATATCAGATAAGTGCGCGATCATGACGATGCCATAAGCGCGTATGCCGTTGGCTATAAGAGGTAAAACAATTGAGAAAGCAATAAAAATTAAGCGCTTCTTAATGCTTGTGTAATTTAAATACGCGAACAAGGTGCCAAGGGTAAATGATGCAATCAAGTAACGTATTCCTGAACATGCCACCGCAACCTCAAAAATTCCCCCAGGAATATAAATGTAGAGGCCCTCGCGATACACGGGAATACCGGTAAGTTCGATAGCCAAAACGGTTATATCAGCGGTCAGTTCTTGTAGCTGGGGGATCAGAAACTCTCCCGCAGGAACGCTAAACAACCAGAAGAATGATGCAAACATCAAAATGCGCGCAATTTGGTTACCAAGCAAACACCAAATCATCAGCGGCAACATGGCAAACGTGGCAATTTGCTCTATCACCAGCACTTGCGCCATGCTCCCAAACAACCATATGACTAATGTTCCAACCACGAACAATAATGCTAATAATGACGGTTTTAACTCAGCGTTATTGAGTTTCCCCCATTTAAGTTTTATCAGGTAGATACATATTGGCAGAATAATAAAACAGTGGGCAAAGGTTTCAGAGCGATACCATATAGCAACAGTTGACTCGATACTGCTATAAAACAACACTGACCATGCTGCAAAAATAGCGAGCAAATATTTGAAGATACTACTTTTCAAAAACGTCATATCTAGTCCTTAAACAAATTTTCTAAGCCACTGAGAGTGGCGGTCCATTTTAGATTTTCGATGAGCCATTGCCGATTTTCAGGCGCTTGTCTGGCATTTTCAATGTAGCCACACACTTTTTGAGAAAAGTCCGCTGCATTGTCGGTAATTTGAATATTCGCCGTGGAGGCGTGTATGCCCTCTATCGCCATACTGGTAGCAACAACAGGTTTAGCCATCGCCATAGCTTCAATTATCTTATTCTGAATACCACGAGCAATTTGCAACGGTGCAACCGAGACAGAAGCTTGATGGATGTATGGTCTGACGTCTTCCACACGGCCTGTCACGGTAATCCCGCCTTGCCCATCCAATGCTTTTACATGTGATGTAGGGTTCCCGCCTACGATGAAGAAGGTCGCTTTGGGATAAGTTAAGCGCACCAATGGCCAAACTTTATCAGCAAACCAAATAACCGCGTCAACGTTTGCCCAATAATCCATGGCACCTGTAAACACAACATCGATAGAAGCTTCAATTGGCGCCATTTTCGCCAAAGGGGAGAAAAAGTCCACGTCAACACCATTTAGCAGTCCGCTTACATGGCTTGTTGCGTTTGGTGGCAATTGCTTTTTGAACAGCTCGGCCTCTGGATCAGATACAAACAGAGAATGTGCAGATTGATTTGACACTTTATTTTCAAAAGACTGAAGTTTTTTGTGTTCTCTGGCATAAACCCATTTAGCGATACCTGATTTATTTTCTGCATATTGGCGCCACTTGTCAGAATCCACATCAACAAAATCAACAACTTGATGCAAATTCTGCCAATGTTTCTGGGTAAACAAAGCCATTACGGAGGAATATACAAACACTTGTGAAATGTGTTTGCGCACAATAGTTTGATCTACCCACTGCTGCATTTTAGCGTGCGAATAGTAGTGTTCCGAAATAGACTTGCCAGTCAAAAATGCCGTTAAGCCCTTAATTTTACACTGTGTTTTGTTTTGGTTTAACAAAAAAACTTCTTGGCAGAATTCATCTAACTTAGGCGCATACTGCCAATCGTATGGATCATCAACAAAACTGGCAAGATAAATATCGAACCGCTTGCTTAGCGCTTTGAGAATATTGAAAGAGCGTATTTTGTCACCTTTATTCGGAGGAAAAGGTATCCGATGACACAAAAATAAAAGCGGCGTCTTTTCCATTAATTAACCCAAATACTTTGACAAAAAGGGTCCTAGCATACGGCTAAACCAAACCGGCAACTTTTGCCACATTTTTATAAAAAACTGATACTTAGGGTTATTTGGACTCAGATTCGGCAACTCATCAGCTTTGACCAGATGAAATTGGTAATGCAATGCCACGGGTTCCATACCCCAAGTACTTTTGTACTTAAATGCCCCCGACTCATCTTTGCTTCGACCAAAATCAAAGTAGTCAAAGCCCTTTTTCTTGGCATTGCACATAAGTTGATAGTACATAAAGTCATTGCTTTTAAGGGCGCGAGCATCAAACAAGCCACCACCATAAAACGGCATCACCTGCCCTTTGTAATAGAAACTCAAAACAGAAGAAACGGCACGATTATCTTTTTCAACTGTTAAGACATCACATGCATCGCCAAATTCTGCTTGCAGCGCAGCAAAGTATTTTGATGGAAAAACAGGCGTGCCTAAGTTTCTAACACTTTCGGAATAAACTTCATATGCAACTGATGTATCGGAATCAATTCGATAAGTGAGTTCGTTTTTCAATGAGTGACGAACCACTGCCCGTTGTTTCTTTTTGATGCCAGCCAGAATTTTTTCATCATCCTCGGCAAGTTCAATACCAAAGGTTGAATGTGCGCATTTTTCGGTTAGTTCAGGGTTATTGCGCTCAAATGGGTAGCGAAGCTCTAAGTAATCAACGCCTAAATCGTGAGCTTTCCTAATGGCTTGTTGCTCTAAAAAGAGCATTGCTTCTTCAGAATCCGACGCGACACCACCAAACATACAAAAGGGGGTTGATATTAAGGCATGCCCAAATAACACACTTTTTTGTTCGACTAACGGCAACACGGCAACAATTTCGTTATCGCATGTGGCATACATGTAATGACAACGATGCCCATATACTGACTCAATAACCCGTTTCCATCCGGTTAAATGGAAAAAGGTGCCAGTTTGCACTTTATCGACAAAGGCATCCCATTGCTTGCATGCCTGTTCGCTTGTATCCAGAATCTTCAGGGTATAGTCAGTAGACACTATGCCACTCCGTAAACATCTCTCATTGTTGACCAATTAAAATCGGTCAGTAGGCGTTCCAACTTGGACTCAGTTTTACTTAAATTAACATAGTGACGAAATCTTGATTTTAGTGGTGCATTTGTCAATCTAGGTTGCTCTGCATCAATTTCCCATGGGTGGAAATAAAACGAGTAGGGTTGTTTTTCTTGTGCAAGATATCTGTTGACCAACATTTTAGTTAATTTATAGGGGTACAAACGAAAATATCCACCACCACCTATTGGCACCTGTTTACCCAGCATTTTTAATGTTGGGATTGGAATTTCAATAATGTTTTCTGGACGCTGATAAGCAAATCGTGGCCAATCAGGCGTACCATACAAATCATGTTTGACTGGATAAGTACTTGAGCTATATTTGAAACCTAATTCTGCTAGTACCTCAAATGCCCATTCGTTGTCATAACCAATAGAGAAACTCGGTGCTCTGTAACCACTAAGTGGCTCACCGATAAGATCCTCTAGATGATTTTTAGAACGGGTAATGTCATCAAACAGTTCTTGGCGAGTTTGTTCATAGGCTCGTCGGTGCGCATAGCCATGGCTGGCGATTTCGTGACCTTGAGCATGAATATCTTTAATCAATTGAGGATAAAGTTCGGCGACCCAACCCAATACAAAAAATGTCGACTTAACATTTGCCTTGGCGAACAGGTCGAGTAAACGTCGTGTATTGAAGTCTACCCGAGGTTGATATTGGTCCCATTGATCAGGTTTGATAATGGAATCAAAAGCCGATACATGGAAAAAATCTTCTACATCGACCGTCATTGCATTTAGTGCTGTGTTTTTCACGTTACTAGCGCCCTTTACCAAACAAAACCACTTCAACAGTGCGGATTAAAATCAACATATCGAGCAACAAACTTTGGTGTTTTACGTAATACAAATCGAATTTCAACTTTTCCATTGAATCTTCAACACTGGCTCCATAAGGGTAATTCAATTGAGCCCAACCTGCCAGCCCTGGTTTCACGTTATGCCTTTGATTATAATATGGAATTTCTCGAATTAGTTGTTCGACGAATTGTGGTCGTTCTGGTCGAGGCCCAATAAACGCCATCTCGCCTTTAAATATATTGAAGAGTTGCGGTAACTCATCTATCCGATACTTGCGAATAAACTGACCAATACGCGTAACACGATTGTCATTTTGAGTGGCCCATTTAGCCCCATCTTTCTCAGCGTCGGGGCGCATGCTCCTAAATTTCATAATCTTAAACAGCTTGCCGTTTAGTCCAACACGCTCTTGCTTATAAAACACTGAAGTTCCAGTGCGTCGTCCATCGTCGAGGTAAATGACAATCGCGGTAAGCAACATAAACGGCCAGGTAAAAAATAGCACAATGAAAGCAACCATTGAATTAATGCCATATTCTAAAACATCCCTAAGGTAGTTTTGTGAATTAAACCCATTGGAGTAAACCACCCAGCTTGGATACATCAGATTAACCACAATTTGACCCGTTTCACGTTCCATGAAGTCGAGTAGGTCTGTAATCTCAACCCCTCTCAAACGACAGTCAAATAACACCTCTATCGGCAAGGTGCCGCGCCTTTGATCACAGGCAATGATGATTTCATCAATTTCGTTATCAATGACATAGTTGCGAAAATTATCATCAATTTTCACGTGTACTAGACGTTCATTGCGAATGCCGTCTTCACGATTGTCTCCAGGAATCGGGATAAAACCGAGTAATTCAAAACCAAGGCGATCAACGTCCCTACGCATACGCTTTTCAATGATTGATGCTCTTTCACCTGCTCCGATAACAACAATCCGAGTGCGCCCGAGGCCAAGCAAACCCAAACGATTGGTAAAATAGCGGAATGTTACCAAAGACAGGATCACAACGCCTGACGCAACAGGTAGGAAGTAAGAATGCATTCGCAATTCGGACATAAAAGTACTGGTAATGACTTCGACCACAAAGTAGGTCAATGCCAAACTGACAAAGATGCGACGAATTATCCCACGGAAGGTTTCACGCAGTTTCGCTTCATACAACCCCACGGACAGAGAGGACACTAGCACTAAAAAAGTAAGCAGAGATATATTCGCTGCAAGCTTTAAAAAGCTGGGGGAATCAATATCAAGAATACTAACAACGAGAAAGTTTGCTAAATATGCAGCGTAAGAAACAATTACCGCTTCAGCTAAAACTAACGCATTTGACCTCTTGTTCTGTTTTGTGTTGGTCGCTGCCATTAACGCTTACCTGTGGATTTTTTTGACAAATTTATCATATGCTAAACGAATCTTTTGAGATAGACTAAATTTTCTGGTCCGCCATTATAGAGATAAACACGCTCGGGTAAATGGCAGATTTGCTACATTTGTTTCTGATTGGATAGGAAAGATATATATGAAAGCAAGTAGAATAGCACAGTTACTGATCGTAGTTGCTGCTGCTGGATTTATTTCAGCATGTACAAGTTCAGGGAATACGTTGCCTCAAGCGACGACCAGGTCGTCATTGACAACCAATATCGATGATTACAGTTATCTAATTGGGCCAGGTGATAGTTTATCTATTTTTGTTTGGCGTAATCCTGATGTATCGGGCTCCTTCTTAGTTAGACCTGATGGTATGATCACAACTTCATTAGTTGAGGACATTCCTGTATCAGGGAAAACCCCTACTGCTCTTGCTCGTGATTTGGAGCAAGAACTAGGAAAATACATTCGAGATCCAATTGTCACAGTCAGTGTCGCTGGGTTTAATGGTCCATTTAGTGAACAGGTTAGAGTAATTGGCGAGGCGTCAGCCCCAAGAGCTGTAAGTTATACTGAAGACATGACATTGCTCGACTTAATGATTCAAGTTGGTGGACTGACTGAATTTGCCAATGGCGACGGTGCTAAATTAATCCGTGTTGTTGGCGGACAGCAAATAGAATACTCGGTGCGTTTGGACTCGTTGATTAAAGATGGAAATATCTCAGACAATGTAGATATTTTACCCGGTGATATTTTAATTATCCCTGAAGCTTGGTTCTAGGCAACACACGAGTATTTGACGATTTAAGGTTGAGAAGAAGTATCTATGTTAGGAATACAGGAAGCGATTGACCAAATCCTTACTTACCTCAAAGGTGTTTGGATAAAAAAACGCTACATCATAATATCGACGTGGTTAATTTGTCCCATTGGATGGGGATATGTAGCCAGTTTACCCGATCAATATGCATCATCTGCGCGTTTGTTTGTTGATACAAGCAGCTTGCTGCGGCCTCTTTTGAGGGGTTTGGCGGTCTACAACAATCCAAACGAACAAGTCAATTTAGTAGCACGTACGCTATTAAGCCGTCCAAATCTTGAGAAGATTGCGCGTGAAGCCGACTTAGATATTACGGTGACAAAGCAAGCAGAGATGGAAGAGTTGATCAACGAACTTCGTGATGGTATCAACCTTATTAGTACTGCTGAGCAAAATATTTATAACATCAGCTACACGTCAAAATCGCCAGAACTTGCGCAAAAAATCGTACAAATCACTTTGAACGAATTTGTTGAGTCATCCTTGGGCAGTAATCGCCAAAGTAGTGATTCAGCTGAGGAATTCATTAATCGGCAGATTGAAGAATATGAGCAACGTTTAGAGGAAGCTGAGCAGCGATTGGCTGAGTTTAAAGTCAGTAGAATTGACCGCGCACCTGGTTCTTCACAAGACTATTACGGTCAATTGCAGCGCCAAATCAGTGATTTGCAAGCAACCGAACTTAGAATACTCGAACTTGAGTCTCAACTCAGTGCAGCCAGAGCGCAGATGGCAGGTGAAACACCGGTGTTTGGTTTAGCTGCGCCCAATAATCGCGTAGCAAGTTCCATAAACACACCGTACGATCAACGAATAGCCTCATTGGAAAATAGTATCAATGAGCTTTTGATTCAGTACACAGATAATCACCCTGAAGTGAAAAATACTCAGTCATTGTTGAATAAGTTGTACGATGACCGAGAAAAACATATACAAAGCTTAACGGATGTTGCAGAACAAACTGGCTCATATAGTCAGTTTGGTAACGTTAATCAGAACCCTGTTTATCAGCAAATAAAGTTAACCGTCGCTCAATACGAGAGTCAATTAGCGCAACTTAGTGTAAGAGCTGAACAAACTCGCAATAAAATCTCAGAGCTAGAGCGAATTGTTGACTTGGTTCCACAAATTGAAGCTGAAGAGCAAGGTCTAAATCGGGATTACGAAATCACTCGAGATAAGTACCTTGAACTCATCAGTCGTCGTGAACAAGCTGAATTGTCACGAAAAGCTGAAGCCACATCGGACGACGTCCAATTCAGAGTCATTGACCCTCCCACTCTTCCCAATAAACCCTCAGGTCCAAATAGAATCATGTTTTATTCTATGGTTTTATTTGTCGGGTTTGGAGCAGGACTGGGAATCGCTTTCTTGGTTAGTCAAATAAATCCTGTGGTGCTAAGCCCAAGTCAATTGGTGAGCAGTTTTGGTATACCTGTGTTTGGTAAGGTGTCCCATGTTAATGCTGATGAAATTGCTAAAGTTGATAGACGACGGATGTTGCTATTTACTGCATCCAGTTTAACTATCCTATTCATCTTTATAGGGCTAGTTTACGCCGACATTGCTTATGGAAGGCTCCCTATTTATCTATTGGAGAATTTAGTATGAATACAATAGAAAAAGCCCTTCAAAAAAATAAAGCGATGCAGTCTGAAGCGCAAGAAAAAGACAAATCGACACTTGAAGCTGCACAAGAAAAAGCAAATGAAATGCAGGAGCAAAAACAGGCATCTGTGAAGCAACCTGCAGAGCCAATCAAAGAGGAAAAAGCTCCTCAGGCGAGCGAGGCCGTTAAACAGCCAAGTGCCGAAAAGGTTGCAGCATCACCAAAAAGTGCACCTACTAAGGCACCTACAGCGGCTAAAAAAGAGCCGTCGCCGAACAACCAGAAGAAAAAATTCATCGCCCTGAACAATATTCAAAAGGAAGGTTTTGTTTCTAACATTGGACGACATACCATCAATGAAGAGTATCGAGCGATTAAGCGCAAAGTACTGAGCAATGCGTTTGGTCCATTAGCGAAAACCCTTAACAACGCCAATATTGTTATGGTGACTAGTCCGAATCCTAATGAAGGGAAAACGTTTACCGCGATTAATTTAGCCTTGAGTATTGCATTGGAGCAAGACAAGACGGTACTGCTGGTCGACGCCGATGTACTGCGTCCAAGTGTGATGAAAACTATCGATCATCCATTTGAAAATGGATTAATGGAATATCTTTTAGGTGAAATTGATGACCTGAGTGAAGTTATTCACCATACCACTTTGGATACACTTAGGATTATCCCTGCGGGTAAATCTCACCATTTGTCTACCGAGCTTTTGGCCAGTGAAAAAATGCTTGAATCTGTTAGTGAGTTTGCTCATCGATATCCAGACCGCGTTGTTATAATTGATAGCCCGCCATTATTGGGTATCAACGAAACGGCTATATTAGCTAACTTAGCGGGACAAGCAGTTGTTGTTGTTCAAGAAGGCAAAACGGCGCTAAACCGCTTATCTCAAGCTGTGGATCATTTAAACCCTGATATGGCAAAAGGCTTTGTGATCAATAAAGCTAAACAAGGTGGCAACAATGGCGCCGGATATTACGGATACTACTATGGTAGTGATGAGTAGAGTTGACTGAAAAGGACCTGAGTGTGAAACGCATTGTTGTAACTACGTCTTTGCTGATCCCGTTTTTTTGCTCTGCTGCAGAAGTGGAATATGCTGCGAGTGTAGAGGGATCTTACATTCATATTGAAAATAGTGATGGGGACGGCGATGAAAACCGACTTGATACTTTTTCATTGGATCCACGCATAAGTTTAATCTTTAATAGTCGTCGCTTTAAGGCCGTAGCATCAGGTAGCAACAGACTAGTAGATAGGCACCTATCCTCAAACGTCATTGATGATACATCGTCAGATACAAAAAATAGTTTCTCATCTTACGATTTGACCGCGACTGCTGTCATCATCGAGGACTTTCTTACTATATCGGGTAATACCAGCCAGTTTTACAGCAACTCTGGTGTCACCAGCTCATTAATTACTGATGAAGTATTTCGAAGCAACAGCCTAGCCAAAGCGAAACGCTCGGGAGGTAACTTTAGATTTGGTTTGCCAAATCCCAGACTGTTTAATTTGAATGTTTCTGGTGGCTACGACAAGGTCACAACAGACAGAACTGAGAGCGAATTCGGCGATACTGAAGAAGTCGACAGTGAGACGGTGAACTACCAAGCGCAGTTTACCCAAGGTAACGAAGTTCGCAATGTGAGTTGGAATATTCTTGCCAACTATGCAGATACCCAAGGAAGGTCACAGAATGATGTGATAACCGAGCGTGTCAATGGCTCATTTTATCTTGGCTTAATGGACAACCTTCGTTTTGTCGCAACAGGAAGCACAGAAAACAACGAGCTTTCTACCGCTGATGATTCAGACACCAATACCAGAGAACTCGAATACAAAAGTGCCGGTGCGGGTCTATCCTATTATCAATCGAACTCAAGATACATTGACCTTACTTACAATGTCTCTAGTCAACAAGACGGTGAGCGAGACAAATTTGTTGGTGTTAACTTTAACTGGGCGTTTTCAGCTCGTACACAAGCTTCTGGGGAGTTTAGTCGTCGCTTCTTTGGTCGTAGCGGTTCTTTTAGTTTGCAACACAGAGTCAGAAAATTAAGAACCAGCATAAATTATAATGAGACAGTCACTACCTACTCACGACTTAGAGCTGGTGATCCATTAAATGGCGTGTTTGTTTGTCCAGATGCCGGGGAATTTACCGATTGCTTTATTCCAGACTCAATTGATTACCAATTAGAAGCTGGAGAGCAATTTGTTCCACTTAGCATCCCAACATTTGTGGTTAGCGAAGAGCCTATACTGCGCAAGTCTTTAGGCGTAAACGTGGGATATACATTTAGGAAGATACAAGCCGACTTGCGGGTTTCGAACAGTGAAACTAGCTTCCTAAATACACAGAGAGAACAAGACGCATTTTATACGACACTTTCATTGTCGCTAAATTTGAATAGACGGGCGTCATTGTCATTTTCTAATAGCTTTTCAGATATAACTCGAGGCGGAAGTAGTGGCTTAGGCGAAAATGAGAAAACGCTAGTGTCTACTTTGGGGTACAACTATGAGTTGTCGGCAGATTCGACCGCTAAAGCCGAATTTAGTTACGCAAACCAAGACTCGCCTGTTCCAAACAGGGATTTTAATACACGAAGATTAACACTCTCTTTTAGCTATAATTTTCGATAAAATTGAACAATGTTAACTCATTAACAAATAATAACTGAAGACGCCGGTGGCAATAACCAGCGTCAATGTCTCTTTGGCATATTTACCATGAAAATATGCCTGCCTTCGATTTTTCCGCCTTTCAACAACTGGCTGATTACTACCTTCTGGACTATTAAGCGGTCTCATTTAACACCCATTCGATTGATAATGGTAAAATTACTACTCTTCAAAAGTTAGAGAAGATCAAATAAAAATAGTTCATACTATTTTTACCTATCGACCATATTAGATATTTATTTAGTAAATTCAATGGGATATTGGAAATATCGTTATTTTAAAATATTTCTGAGTAGTAAAGATGAGAAACAAGATGTGCCATAGGCTAATCAAAACACGGTATTAAATTGAGCCGGACTTATCTTGGTGAATAGTCAGGCTCGTGTTTTCACTATTTAATTAGATTTAATCATCAGACTTTAAACGCACGTAGGTTTTATATTTTTTCTTCAATAAATTATCAATGTAACGGGTTAATTTTATTTTATGACTAATGGCATTGTCTAAAGCATCAGTAAGCTCGTTTAACATGGTTTTATAGTACTGAACATCTTTTACGCGGCCATCAGCAGTAACATCTGATAATACGCCATTGTTATCACCTTCCGCTGACGCTGGGGTTTTGTTGGTTAAATCACTCCCCTCTTCAGGTCGAAACATTTCATCTGCCACTTCAGATGTTACTGTCGCAATATCTTTTTCGTCCAACGATTGACGTTCTTCAAGAAACCCATAAAGCAGTACGCGGTCCATCAAGGTATTAATGCGTCTTGGGACACCATTGGTAAATTTAAAGATTTTTTCAAAAGCCCCCTCAGAAAACAATGAATCATTTTTCAATCCTGCATGTTTCAATCGGTACTCTATGTATTCTTTACATTCTTCTAATGTTAAAGGAGCCAAATGACAAGATGCTACGATGCGCTGTCTGAATTGCTCCATATTGGGAGCTCTTAAAATGGGTTGCAGCTCTTCTTGGCCAAGCAAAAAGCTCTGCAGAAGGGGTTTACCTTGTTGCTGAAAATTGGACAACATACGTAATTCTTCAATTGTTTCTAAAGGCAGGTTTTGCGCTTCATCAACCAGTAGTAGCGCTCGCTTACCAATTTCATGGAGTTTAAATAGATAATCTTCCAAATCCTTTAGGATATCTGCTTTAGTTTTGTTCAAAGTATCAATTTCAAACTTGCTCGCGACCATTTTCACCAGTTCATCTGGAGACAATTTGGGTGTCACTATTTGAGCCGCTACAATATCGTCTTCAATATTGTTGAGTAAGCTATTTGCAATCGTCGTTTTACCAGTACCTATATCGCCAGTGATGACAATAAATCCTTCAGCTTGCGATAGCCCATACTGTAAATAAGACATAGCCCGCTTATGCCACTTACTTGCAAAGAAAAAACTAGGGTCAGGGGTAAGCTGAAATGGTTTTGAGTCTAGTCCGTAATAATTCTCATACATAATGTAAAAACTTCCTGAATTCCCGTAAACAAATGGGCATTGTAGCCGATGAGTAAAATGTCCCAATCAACTTAACAATTAGCGAAAGGCGTAGCTTAACGAGCACAACAGCTGTGCGCAAATTTATTATATCAATAAACTGACTTGAAACTTTAGCGCAATAACCGAGTTGATATAAACTCAGGGTAACGAATACAAATATGAGGAAGTAAAAATGGAAGAGACTATTCAACAAAGTAGCGACACAATTGAAATGATTACCCAAACAGGGATTGAGCTTGGCATGTCATATGGACCTAAATTACTGCTCGCACTATTGGTTCTGATCATTGGCTTTTGGTTAATAAGTGTGGTTTTAAAGGGCGTAAACAGAGCTCTAACCAAGTCAAATGTGGATGTCACCCTTACCCAGTTTTTACACAGTATTATTAGCGTGCTCTTAAAACTACTTCTGGTAGTTGTTTTTGCTTCTATGATCGGCGTTGAGACTGCATCCTTAATTGCTATGCTCGGTGCTGCCGGCTTAGCAATTGGTCTAGCATTACAAGGTAGCTTAGCTAACTTTGCAGGAGGTGTGTTAATCCTGCTTTTCAAACCATTTAAAGCCGATGATATCATTGAGGCACAAGGTTACTTGGGCAAAGTTAAAGAGATACAAATATTCAATACCATTTTGTTAACCCTCGACAATCGCCGTGTGGTTATCCCCAATGCTCTTTTATCCAATGGGTGTGTAACCAATCTTTTTTGTGAGGAAACCAAGCGTGTTGATGTTACATTTGGAATTAGCT
>JAOMVH010000040.1 GCA_028356795.1 Aliiglaciecola sp.
TCTGCGTCACGCGTATCTTTATAAAAACCACCGACGTCAGTGGCAAAATACGGCGCACCTGACATGCCCCAAGACAAGGCCCCGCGAACACTGGCGGCTAAACCGCCCCAATCGGCTTGTGGATCACCGCCCCACTGACTGGGGTATTGTTGGGAGCCCGCCCACGCCGAGCGACTAAACAAGAATGGACCATTTTTGGCGTACTTTTTTGCCGCCATATAAACGCAGCGGTTATACAACAAGCTATATACGTTATGCAGCCGATCGCCGGTATCGCCGCTATAAGCCAACAAATTAGCGTTTGTTAAGGAGTGGATAGATGCAAATGGTGAACCGAGTAAATGTTACTGTTATACAGAGTGCTTATGTTTGAGCCTTTAAATCAGGCGCTGTTTGCCATCGCCAAACCACTAGGAGCTTTCAACTATTGGATTGCTAAGTTGGCTCGCAATGGGGCCGGTTTGTTGCTGGTGTTTATGTTGTGTTTCATCATTGCACAAGTGGTGTTCCGCGAGTTTAATAATTCCTTATCTTGGACCGAAGAATTGTCTAAATTTGCGATGGTGTGGGTGGCTTGTTTGGTTGCCCCATGGGCTTATCGCGAAAACCTTAATGTCTCTATTCAAATGTTTGCCGATGCCCTGCCGATGTCATTGCGCAGAGTCACTGAGTTTCTGATCAATGCCTTGGTGGTGTTCATTGCTTATCGGTTTTTAATCGAGAGTATCGATTTTTGGCAAGGTGGATTGAGTATCAGTGCGTCTTCTGTGCCCTTGAGCCTGGCGTTTTTTTACTCCTGTATTCCCTTTGCTTTTGCTGCCATTTTGTTGGTGGCTATTGAGAAGCTCTTGTTGCAATTGTCTGGCAGGTTGCCCGAACAGCTATCGCCTTCTGTGTTTCCTAAACAGGAGGAGAGCTAATCATGTCGCTGAGTTATTTTTGGATTTTTATCTTATTGCTTACCGCCGGGACACCGGTAGTTTTTGCCCTATTAATCGGGCCTGGCGTGAGTTTAATGATTGACGGCAATGAGGTGTTCTTTTCTGCACTGCTAACCCGTCTTTATTCGGGGATGAATTCTTTTCCGTTGATGGCGGTGCCGTTTTTCATTTTGGCTGGCGAGCTAATGAATCAAGGCGGTATCACCCGCTCTATTGTTAACTTTAGTCAAACCTTGATTGGCCATTTTCGTGGCGGGTTAGCACAGGTTAATATTCTATCATCAGTGTTGTTTGCTGGGTTATCCGGCTCTGCGGTGGCCGACACATCGGCCCTTGGCAAAATGTTAATTCCGGCCATGGAGCAAAATGGTTATAGTCGCCGTTTTGCTGCTGCCGTTACCGCCGCATCGTCGGTAATTGGGCCAATTATTCCGCCATCTGGGATCATGATTTTATATGCCTTTATTATGAATGTGTCTGTGGCGGGCATGTTTTTGGCAGGCATTATTCCGGGCATTTTAATTTGCGCTGGGCTGATGTTGATGACCAGCCGGATCGCTAAAAAACGTAATTATCCGGTGGCCAATGAAAAAGCGAGCTGGTCACAACGTGGTAGCGCGTTCAAATCATCATTTTTGCCTCTACTAACACCAGTAATACTCCTTGGCGGTATTTTGCTAGGCTGGTTCACGCCTACCGAAGCCGCAGCCGTAGCAGCGGCGTATGCATTGGTGATCACCCTATATTTCACCAAAACGCTGAAGCCTAAAAATTTACCAAACGTATTTATCAATGCTGCGGTGCAGTCGGGCACTATCTTATTGTTGGTTGGTTCGGCGGTCACTTTTGCCTGGATCATTACTGTGTCTGGCATGGCTGATTTACTGGCTGGCGAATTGGTGGGTATTACCGAAAACGTATTATTATTGCTGCTTATTATTAATTTGTTTTTATTTGGTATTGGCATGTTCTTAGATGCCGGGCCGGCTATTTTGATCCTTGGGCCTGTGCTGGCACCAATTTTCATCAGCCTTGGCATAGATCCGCTGCACTTTGCGGTGATCATGTGTGTTAATTTAACGGTGGGGCTTGCTACGCCACCCATGGGCTTGGTGCTGTTTGTAGCGGCATCGGTGTCGGATGAAAAAACCGAAAACATCGCCCTTGAAATGCTGCCGTTTTTGGCGGTAGAAGCCTTGGTGATTTTTCTCATTACCTATTTTCCAGCGCTAACCATGACGTTACCTCGCTGGTTTGGATTTGCATAAATGGATAATAAACGTAAGTTACTACTCGCCATTTATGCGCTGATTGTGATGGGCTGCGGGTTTGGTTTGTACAATGCCAGTTACAGCAAGGCACAATTTACCATCAAAGCGGCGATTCAAGCTTCTTCCCTTGATGAAGACTATATTGGCTTAATGGCGTTTAAACAGCATGTTGAGGCAGCCAGTGAGGGCCGCGTGGAAGTGCAAGTGTTTGCATCTGGTCAGTTTTGTTCAAGCGTGCCTGAGTGCGTGGGCAATTTGCAAAAAGGCGTGTTGGAGATGTTCCCAACCACCGCTGGTGGTACAGGCAACTTTTTTGCTCCGGCGCAGGTACTTGATCTGCCTTACGCCTTTAGTGGTAATGCTCAGGCTGAATGTGTGATGCAAGGGCCTATCTTGGATAAAATGCGTGATCAAGTGCTCTTAGATGGCTTGAACTTGCGTTTAATTGGCGTCACCAATACCGGAGGTTGGCGTAACTTTGCCACCACAGACAAACAAATACGCAGCCCGGCTGACTTGGTAGGACAAAAAATCCGCACTACGCCAGCAAAAGTGCAACAAGAGCTAGCCAAGCAATTGGGAGCTAATCCCACGCCTATCTCATGGGCTGAACTTTATACCGCTCTGGCAACGGGCGTCGTAGAGGGCAGTAAGAACGGCATTCAAGATATCATTGGTGCCAAACTAGAAGAACACTTAGATTACATCGTGCTTGATGGTCATTCCTACATGGCAGCATTGTGGTGGTTTTCTGAGCCACAATGGCAAGCCTTACCAGAAGATATTCAGCGTATTGTCGAACAAGGCTTTGCGAAGCAGCGTATTGCCGCCAGAGATCATGTGATTAATGGTGAAGCGGCGTCTTATAAATTATTTGAACAAGCGGGGGGGCACTGTCTATCAGCCCACTGCTGAGGAAAAGCAAGCATTTGTGCATGCATCTAAAAATATGCGCCCTTGGTTTATCGAAAATTATGGAACTCAGTGGCTCAACGCTCTGGATGAAACCGTTTCCCTTTGCGAAACCCCGCCCCTTTAAATCGGTATCTCGACGTAAATTTAACCTAATTGTCACAAAAAGATTGCAACTTGCTAACGAATTGGGTAACTTTTTCATTGTCTTGTGTCTTATATAAGATAGAAAACTAAATTAAATAAGTTTGGATAAGTGAATAAGGCACGGGAGTCACCGAATTTTTAGATTGTTGAACGGAAGTTGGCACAGACCAATCGTTAACGAAAGTGCAGTTTTGCACGACAAAAAATGACCATGTGGCACACACAAAATTATAACAGGACATCATCTCGGAGAGCACTATGCTAGAGAATCAACCCCTCTTTACCCCATCGAAGTTGACCAAAGGCGTTGCCCGCGCATTGGCACTGACCACCTGCATGGCTATCGGTTTTAGCGCCAATGCCCAAGAGCAACAAGCGGAAGAATCTAACAGTTTACTTGAAAAAATTACGGTCACTGCGCAAAAGCGCGTTGAAAACCTGAATGAAGTGCCGGTTGCGGTGTCAGTGATCCGCGAAGATCAAATTAACTCGGCATTTACCGCCAATATTGAAGGTTTACAAAGTCTTGTGCCGTCGGTGAGTTTCAGAAAAGGTAACACCACCCGTAACTCTGCGATCACAGTACGTGGTATTGGCACGATTTCGTTTAGTGTGGCAGCAGAGCCAAGTGTTTCGACTGTGGTAGATGGCGTCGTGTTAGGTCGCTCTGGTCAAGCCTTTGTTGATTTGTATGATTTAGAACGTGTTGAAGTATTGCGTGGTCCACAAGGGACTTTGTTTGGTAAAAATGCCTCTGCGGGTGTGGTGAATATTGTCACTAAGCGCCCATCTGACGTATTCGAAGGTAGTTTTGAAGCCACCTTGTTCCAAGATAATGAATATCGTTTGAAGAGTACTGTGTCAGGTCCGTTAAATGACAATGTTAACGGTAGCTTAACTGTGCTTAAGTCACAGTTTGATGGTTACATTAAAAACGTATTCAACAATCAAACAACCAGCGGCTACGACAAAGAAGGCGTGCGCGCCATGCTTGAAGTAGAAGCCGCAGATGACACCGATATCTTGTTTATCTTTGAAAACGTCACCTCTAATGATGATTGTTGCGCTGATTTAGAGTTAACCCCGAGTGGCCGACATAACTCTGAAGCGTCGCCCAATAGCACAGGCCCTGGTGATTTAGATTTGGACCAACGTCAAATCGATCATGATTTTGAAACTCGTACATTGGATGAGACAACCTCATTCTCTATCCAAGTAGATAAGTCCTTTGAAGATCATGAATTTACGTCAATTACTGCTTATCGCTCATGGGACAATACTGAGTTCCGCGAAGGTGACTTTACCTCTACTGCCGGTGATTCTACCGAGCCGGTATTCGGTGTACCTTTCCAGTTGCACGATATTGGCCCTCAGTCATGGAAACAAACTTCGCAAGAATTCCGTTTGGCCTCGAATACTGAAAATGCCCTTGAATACCAAGTTGGCTTATTCTGGTGGAATCAAAAATCCGAACGTAACTTTACTCGTGATGCCAGTTGTCAAAATAACAATGGGCAGTTTCCAGCGGCTATTAGCACTTATTTGACTGATGTGCTAAACATAGATAGCCCAAGCGAAGATCAAATAAACCAGTTCATCGCCGATGAAGGTTTGTCCTGTAACGCCAATGACATTGTTAGCGCAACGGCTTACATGGAAACAGAGTTTGATAACATCGCGGTATTTGCCGACGGTAAATACAAAGTCAGCGATGACTTCCGTATTTTGTTTGGTGCGCGCTGGACCAAAGATGATTTGAGCTTCTCTCACAACCGTAACAGTAACGATCAATATAGCCGCACAGGTGTTGGGGTTAGAGCGTTTTCTACTGATTTCTCAGGTGAAACCGATGAGTCCAATGTTTCGATTAAATTAGGTGCTCAGTACGATGTTGGCGAGAACAGCATGACTTACTTCACCTATTCACAAGGTTACAAAGGTCCTGCATTTAACGTTTTCTACAATATGGCTGAAAAAGACACCTTGCCGATTGGCGCAGAAACCTCTGATGCCTTTGAAGTGGGTTACAAATATGCCAGTAATGACTTAGTGTTTAATGTGGCCTTGTTCCAGACCGATATCGACGGTTTCCAAGCCAACAACCCGGAAGTGCTTGACGGTGTGGTGATTACTCGCTTGACCAACGCCGGCTCGGTAACAACTCAAGGTGCAGAAGTGGATTTCTTGTGGCAAGCCACAGATAACTTAAGCTTGTCAGGCGGTGTGTCAACGGTGAAAGCCGAAGTTGATGAGTTCCTTTGTCCCGTTGGTTTAGATACTTGTGACGGTCGCTCTGGGGCTGACTTGCCCTTTTCACCTGATTTGAAATATTCATTAGCCGGTGAATACATTTGGGAACAAGACGGCATGGACGTTATCTTTAACAGTTCATACGTTTATACCGATGAAATTAACTCTGGTGGCCCGGGTACGGAAGGTCCTTTCTTACCTAGCTATGGTATTTTGAATGCCAGCGTAGCCTTTTCATTCGATGATGATGCATACCGTATTTCATTAATTGGTAAAAACTTAACAGATAAAAGTTACGTCACTACCTTTAGTGGCGACGGATTCCGCTATCAAATTCCTCGTGATGCAAGCCGCTACTTTGGTGTGCAGTTAAGAATGAATTTCTAACCAAGTAAACGTGTGTGTGGTGCGTCCTGCTTAGCAATAAGTACGGGCGCATTTTTTTGGACATATAAACCTGCGAAGACTTTTGTTTTTGTCTGGCTGGGCAGCAAGATGGACTGACTTTTTCGCTGACTACTTCGAGCTTGGTGGCATCAGATTGGCAGGAATGGGCGGTCTGCGACTACTCGGAATGGGACTGTAATTAGCGGCTAAATAATCGAGGATCACCTTTTCATTTTCAGCTAGATCCCAAAGGCCCTGGGATTTTTGCATCCAACGTAGGGTGTCTAGCCAGTTCTCTCGTGTCATGCGGTTTTGGGTGACGAGTTTGGCTGAATGACAAGCCATGCAGTGAGCTCTGACGATTTCAAAACCGCTATCAATCACCAATCCGCTGATGGGGTCGATTTCACCTTTGGCCAATGTGGAATATGGTGTTAATAACGAGAGTAGGAGACCTGTTAGTGTCAGGGCTTTCACTTACACCACCTGCACAGCTATGCGATGGCAGGCGTTGTTGAGATAGCCTTTGGGGTTCCAACCAGGCAACACCATGGGTTGGCTTTTGCCATTCGAATCTGTGGCTTTGGCCCACACTTCATAATAGCCTTTTTGCGGAAATGATAGCTGTCCTTGCCAGTGCTGCCATGCATTGCGATTAGCTGCCTTGCTCAATGAAACTGTTTGCCATGTTTGGCCAAAGTCGATGGATATTGCCATGTTCTTAACAGCTTGATCGCCTACCCATGCATGGCCTCTTACCGTCATTTTATCTGACAATGGCTGCAATATTCCCGATTTTGGATGGGTTATTAACGATTTTGCCGGCATTGCATGAATGATGCACATGTCTTCATCTGCTACTTTTGCGCCTGGTGCCACAGGTTTGAAAGGAACACGATAAGCCGTACCTGTCATCTTAGCGCCGTCATGTACTTGGTCGCGGACAACAATTCTATCTAGCCATTTGCCAGAAGTAGACGCTGGCCAGCCACCAAATACTAACCGTAGTGGATGACCGTTCATGGCGGGCAGATCTTCACCGTTCATTGCCCATGCGATCAGCGATTCTGGCTCTAAAGCCTTGTTTATGGGGACACCACGGGAAATCGGATCTTTGTGTGCATCGCCACTTAGGTGAGTGTCTTTGCCATAATAACCTATGTACACAGCACTGGATTTAATGCCTACGTCGTTCAATACGTCTGCCAATCGAACACCTGTCCACTCAGGGCAGCCTACTGCGCCTGTGCTCCACTGATTGCCTTTGGCAGGAGGAGAGAATTCAGAGCGTCCGTTACCGCCGCATTCAAGGGTTAGCTGGTAGGTGTAGTGCTTAAACCGCTGCTTAAGTTGAGCTAATGTATAGGTTTTGCGCTGCTTTGCTGATTCGCCCTCAATGGTGAGTGTCCAAGATGCGGTATCGACATTTGCTGGTGGAATGCCGTTGTTGCGCACAAACAATCGAGAAGCAGGTGTGATTGCATCATCAAGAAGATGTGCGGGTGTTTCTGCATTGATGGGGCGATCGTTTAGAACAACCAGGTTGGGATCTTTACCCGGGATCTGAAATCCGTTGTTTTCTTGGGCTAAGGCAATAGGGATCATGCCTTTGGGAAGATGCTTGAAAAATACGATCTCACAGCCCAATAGGGCGGCATAATAACCCGTTCCTTTAAGAAACTGACGTCGACTCGAGGAAGTTGCTTTCGCTATCGGTTTAACTGGGGTCATTGCAACATCCTCATGGCTAGGGGATTCATCAACCCCTTAGGGGTTTATAAATAGGGTAGGCTAAGCAGAATTAGTCCCGCTATCCATACCGTTTCTGTCACCAATAAAATAATGGGTTTTGAGCCAACTTCAAGCAGACTTTTCAGATTAGATTTCATACCTATAGCAGCAATAGAAATAACTAAGGCAAAGCGAGACACTTCAGTCGCTCCAGAGGTAATGGCTTGTGGTACATCGATAACACTATTCACTGTCATTAAAACCACAAATGCGATTAAAAAACCGGGCACGCCGGGCGGCTTGCCATCACCCACATGTTTCATGTTAAGTCTTAGCACCAACAAAATACACAGCACAACCGGCATGAGGAATGCGACCCTCACTAGCTTGGTCAGGGTGGCTAAATCACCTGTTTGTTCTGATACCGAGTAACCCGCCCCAACTACTTGCGCCACATCATGTATGGTGCCGCCTAAAAATATACTGGTACTGGTTTCATCTAAGTTGAGCACACCAGCGATAATCGGGTAGAGGACCATGGCAATAGTCGATAAAGAGGTCACGCCAATAATAGTTAATAGGGTATCGCGGTCTTTGTTTTTGCCATCTGGTAGCACTGCAGATACGGCCATGGCGGCGGATGCGCCGCAAATACCTACGGCCCCGCCTGTGAGCACACCAAAGCGCTTTTGCAAGCCCATAGCTCTGGCCAGCACAATGCCGATTAAAATGGTACTGGCAATAGCGACCACTAATAACAGTGCGGTTTTCCAGCCCAGTGCGGCTAAATCGCCAAAGGCAATGCGTAAACCCAGCAGTGCGACGCCAATTCGTAGAATGTGACAGGCGGTAAATTCAATTCCTGCTTTGCATTTTGTTTCTTCATACAAAAAAGACAATGCGATACCCAGCAATAGGGCGAATAACATGGCTGGCGCGCCGTAATGCTGGCTCAAAAACAAAGCGGCGAGACCGACGATGGCGGCAACCCAGATACCTGGTAAATATTGTTTAATTTGATCCACTTAAACCAACTGTCTGTTTATTTAAGGATTGAATTAGTCGATTGCTAGGGCAACCAAAACCTGTCTTTTACGTTCACCTGAATAGGCTCTTCGGCCGTGCATGGTTAAATAATTATCAACCAGTGCAACGTCACCATCTTGCCATTCTAAATCAAAAGTGAACTCGTGTGACAATGAATTGATCAGTTCAAGGCCTTCAATCGGAATATCTGAATCATCACCGAATGTAATGGCTTTCGACGGGTTTTCTCGAACGCCATCCCAGCCCATGTATGCGGCGATCAATTGGTTGTAGAACACCTGACGGTTTTCACCCATCTGTATCACGGCCGGTAAAACTGGCGTGGTCGCTTTTAGACTGCCATCTTTTTGCCAATCCCATGAATAGCCCAAATCAGCCAGCTTTTGCTCTGCTTGTTCTATAGAATCAACGCTCAAAGTGCTTTTCCAGCTTCTACCTTGACCCGAATTGGCGTTGTTTTCTGCTGGCATATGGGTGGTATATTTTAACCCTTTACTGATAAATTCTTGTGCTAGCTCAGGCATTTGTTGTTGTAGCGCGCTAAACAACATATCGGAACGACATAAGGGGGTTGCGCCGCCCTCATCAGCCGCGGTTTTACAAAAGAAAAATAACTTGCTGGGTGAGATAGGCGTTTGTGCCATTTCATGATGCAAATAAATTTCTACGTCTTTAGGGGCTTCATTGGCGGTAAATACACGTTCTGTGAAATTAATTCGCACCGCATTTGAAAGGGACTCTTTGTAGGTGAAGTTAGGGTAATCAAAACTGTCACTAAACTCATCAAAGGTTTCAGCCGAATCTATTGGGAAGCCGCGAAACAATACCGCGCCAGATTGTTCTAGGTGCTGTTCAATTTCAGTCAAGTTCTGCTTTATCCAAGCATGACATTGATCAGCGGATGTCAGCGAACCATCGTTGACAATTATTTGCGGAAATACATGCTTGCCGTCATCAATTTGCTTTGGCACGGATAAAGTTTGGATACTAGTCACGGTGGCCTCTTATTAATCGTAAATTGGATAAAAAGTATTAAACGCAGCTTCGCAGAAGTCACCTGGATCATTAAATCGGCGGTTCATATTGAGGGCAGATATTGCGTCCATTTCTTGATCTGTTAGCGAAAAATCAAAAATAGATAAGTTCTCAACCATACGAGATTTTTTAGTGGTTTTTGGGATGATGGCATTGCCTCGTTGCACGCCCCACCTTAGAACCACTTGCGCCGCTGTTTTGCCTAAACGCTGAGCCGCGTCTTTCACGACTTGCTGCTGCAATACCGAATCATTTTCACCGGCCATGTTCAGTTCTAAATAGGACAATGCGCCAAGTGGCGAGAAGGCGGTGACTTGAATATCATATTGGCTAGCAAGCTTCATTAATCGTGCTTGAGTCAAATAGGGGTGGCTTTCTACTTGCAAACAGGCCG
Source organism: Aliiglaciecola sp. (assembly GCA_028356795.1). Lineage (GTDB taxonomy): Bacteria > Pseudomonadota > Gammaproteobacteria > Enterobacterales > Alteromonadaceae > Aliiglaciecola. Next base: position 10,116 of record JAOMVH010000040.1, read on the forward strand.
GCTTAATTTTCGCGTAGGCCATTAAATCGTTCAGTAAACCGCTGTTGTAGTTACATACGCCAATCTCTTTGCATAAGCCTTTTTCAACCAGTGACTCCATTGCTTGCCAAGTTTCAAACAGTGGCACGGGAGCCAGCTCCATACAGGGAACATCGGCGTCTGGGTTGGTGATCCACTCGGGTGGGTAGCGGCTGTCAAAATCAACAAAGGGTTGAGCAATGGGGAAATGGATAAGATACAAATCTAAGTAATCAAGTTGTAAGTCATCTAAGGTTCTTTGCGCTGCTAATTCTACGTGCTCTTTGGCATGGAAAGTATTCCAAAGTTTGGAGGTGATCCATAGCTCTTCACGAGTGACCAAACCGGCATCAATAGCACGCTTGATACCCTCACCAACTTGCTTTTCGTTGCCGTAATCACAGGCACTGTCGAAATGCCGATAGCCAGCTTCAATGGCATCAAAAACCGCTTGAGCACAATCTTGTTGCGCAATTTTCCATAAACCAAACCCAACTTTGGGCATCAAATCTTTTGTTAGTGACATAACTGCAAATTCTTAATTAGTCTTATATAAGACACAAGATTATGTGAGCTGGCCGAGTTTGTCAATTAACACCTTGATAAAGTATCAATCCATCAAATGCGATTGGTTGAGGGGCTAAAAACCCTGAGCCAAGGATTTGTCCTACATGGCAAAGATCAACCACCTTTAATTTTAAGTCCATAAAATACTGCTCAACGCCTTAGTTAGTTAGCGCCCAATAGCCTTGGTTCTGGGACGAAAAATCTGGATTTACATTATTTTAACAACTAAGGTTAAGGTAGCTAGGAGGTTTTTATGAAGCAGCTCACACTCGCTATTTTAACCCTATTTACGCTGATGGGATGTAAAACCACGGTTCAACCCTCTATCCATGGTGCTTTATTGCTCAATGATAATGCATTTCCTCAATATGCTGATGTGTACGTTGAAAACCAGCAAGAAATTTTTAGCTTAGATGATGCCGCTGTTGAATTTGCACGGCGAGGTGTTGCGAGTATTCATGATCCTACCGACCGAATGGAGACTCTGGTAAGGCGTATATTTGATCATACCGAGTTTAATTTGTTGTATATGTCGGATGCGAATACAACCGCCTCTGAGACTTTTAAAAATAGAGCAGCGAATTGTTTGTCCATGTCAATTATGACTTATTCATTGGCAAAGGAAGCAGGGTTTTCAGTGCGTTTTCAAGATATCCAAATACCCGAATATTGGACACGCCGTGACGGTTTTAGTCTGATCAATGGCCATGTTAACTTGATGCTCAGCCCCAGAGAGCCTGGTGTAATACATCTGCTAACTGACGGCTATGTGGTTGATTTTGATCCCCAAGATAGGCGTAGCAATTTCCCCAAGCGGTTTATTACTAAAGATACCGTTATCGCCATGTTTTATAATAATAAAGGCGCTGACGCCTTGTTATCAGAAGATTATTCAACGGCCTATGCCTATTTTCGAGAAGCCTCTATAAAAGCCCCCAATTTTGTATCTACCTGGGTTAATTTAGGTATTTTGTATCGCATGTCGGGTTTGTACGATTCTGCTGAAAAAGCCTACATGCACGCTATCGAATTAAAGGAAGACAATCTGACTGCATGGGAAAATCTCGCTTTTTTATATGAATTTACTGACAGAGATGAGGAGGCGCGTCGAATTGTTGCGCGTATCGAGCGACAAAGAGACGACAACCCTTATTATCATTTTATTTTGGGCGAGCAAGAATTTGATGAAGGCAATTTGGCTGGTGCGCTGAAACATTATAGAGATGCTTTGAAACTAGATAAAAGTAAACATGAAATATATTACGGCCTGGCAAAAACTTATTATGAAATGGGGGATGTTAGACGCAGCCAATTGTATTTCAAAAAAGCCCGTGACAGATCAAGAAGCGGTCAAGATCAGGAGCGTTATCAAGGCAAGCTTGATTTACTAAGCCGCCGAAACAGCAATATTTAGGGGAAATTTAGGCCCAAATGCATGTGATTTTTATAGTAGTGCACCTCACGCAAAGAAGCAGGATGCAATGGGCAAGGGGGCAAAAAATCGTGTTGAATCGGCCAATCTGGCGTGTATTATTGACGCTATGCTTGGTGACTTGTTTTAGCGCAGCCTCAATTGCCAGCCAGAGCAAATCATGCCGGGACTACTCCTACTCAGAATCTATTGGCGAGCAACAACTTTGGGTTGATTTTTCCTATTTGGCGTCAAATCAACTAGAAGGTCGCAAGACCCGTAGCCATGGTGCTCAACTCACACGTGATTATTTGGCTCAGCGTTATTCCGCGATTGGTTTATTACCACTTAATGGCAAAACAGATTTTGAACTTACCTTTACCTATCAAAGAGGCTTTTCTGATTTTTCCGGAGTCAACATGGCAGGATATATCACAGGCAAAACATATCCTGAACATTATATTGTCGTTACCGCACATTACGACCATTTGGGTAAAAAAGGCAATCGCGTTTATAACGGTGCGGATGATAATGCCTCTGGTGTGGCGGCGCTGTTAAGCATAGCCAGTTATGCCGCAACCCATGGCACACAAACTTCCATCATATTTTTGGCTACCGATGCAGAAGAGCAGGGGTTGTATGGTGCTAAAGGCTTTGTTAAAAGCCCGCCAGTGCAATTGAAGGCGATAAAAGCAAACTTGAACCTTGATATGCTGTCACAAAATCGCGGCAAGAACCGCTTGTATGTGACGGGCGCTAAATATTTCCCAGAGCTGAAACCAATTGTTGCAAAAGCTATTGATAAAGCGGGACTATGTTTAGTGGCAGGGCACCGTTCATTGCAACGTGGGTCGATTGTATCAAGTCGAACCAACTGGCGTCAGGCAAGCGATCATGCGGCGTTTGCTAACGTCAATATTCCCTATTTATTTTTGGGGGTTAGTGAGCATCCCTATTACCACACAGTTAACGACACGGTTGAGCGAATTAACCCAAAGTTCTATTTTGCTGCTGTAGATACTAGCTTAAATGTGTTTTTACTAATGGACCAAATGACGTTCGATAGTGCGGATAAATGAGCGAGGTGGGTTCACGCTGCCATTCGAACACCAACTGGCTTCGAATGGCAGTTTTTTCGTTTTATGCGACGCCTAGTTCTCTTAAGCGCTCTTTTAAATAACTATCAGCGGTATGCCTATCTGACAAAACCACGTCTGGGCGAGGGTGTAAAAACAGCGGCAGTGATATCCGTGATTTAGACATATCGCTCCCCGCAGGGTTTACCACGCGATGTGTGGTTGACGGGAAATAACCCCCTGATGCTTCTTGCAGCATATCGCCAATGTTTATGATCAAGTTTCCAAAATCACTGGGTACATCAATCCATTCGTCACCTTTGCCTTTCACTTGTAAGCCAGGCTCATTAGCCGCTGGAAGTATGGTTAACAAGTTAATATCTTCATGGGCAGCAGCACGAATGGCATCAGGCTCTTCATCACCGGTTAGAGGCGGGTAATGCAGAATACGTAAAAGGGTTTGTTCGCTTTGTTTTATCATGTTGGAAAGAGGTTGGGTGTAACGATTGGCTACGTCTTGAGGTGAATATTTCTCTACCCAAGTAAGCAGCTCAGAAGCCAGTTCCATCGCCGCTTGATAATAAGCAGCAAGCTCTTGTTTTAGTCCTTCAGGGCACTTGCCCCAAGGATAATAATGGTAATATTCTTTGATATCTTTTTTCTTAAACCCTTTGGCCGTTTCAGACACTGTGGTTGGAAAAAAGCCATCTTGGGTTTCGCGATCAAACAAGTATTGCTCTTTGTCTGATGAATCAAAAAAGCCTTGCCAGTTTTGATAAATAGAGGTTACCGACGTTTTTGAGATAGGGTGGTTTTTAAGCACACCAAAGCCCGTTGCTCTTAGTGATTCAACAAACTGTTTGTCTGCATCTTTTGCAGTGTAATCAACCGCTTCTAATTTCATATTATGTCCTGTTACTTTGGCATTAATATGCCGCTTACATTTTCTTTCTTGTGGAGCTTTTACTATGTGCGAACTTTGCAGTCCATTGGCTGATCTACGTCAAACTAAGTCCAATAAAAAGTCCTGCTAATGCTGCACTCATCAAGTTAGCCAATGTTGCGGCCAACACTGCTCTTAGTCCAAGTTGCGCGATTTCTTTTCTGCGAGTTGGCGCAAGTGCTCCAATACCACCCATTAAGATAGCAATGGATGACAGGTTAGCGAATCCGCACAACGCAAAGGTGATAACCGCTTGCGCTTTTACTGATAGGTCGTCTTGATAGTTGGCGAAGTCGACATATGCAACAAATTCGTTAACCACCATTTTTTGACCAATAAAACTACCCGCTAGATTAGCTTCATTCCAAGGAACACCAAGCACCCAAGCTAGCGGTTGGAAGACATAACCAAGTATTAATTGGAAGGTAAGTTCTTCATGGCCGAACCATCCGCCAATACCGCCAATGATGCCGTTAAGCACAGCGATAAGGGCGATAAATGCGAGTAACATGGCACCTACGTTGACCGCCAGTTTCATGCCTGCGGCTGCACCGGTTGCGGCAGCGTCAAATACATTTGCATAGTTGTTGCTGTCGTCATGCAGTTCTTCTAGCTCGTTTTTGAAATCCTGGGTTTCTGGCATGATGATCTTGGCCATCAAAAGTCCACCTGGCGCTGCCATAAAACTTGCAGCTAGCAGGTATTTAAGTTCAACACCTAATTGGGCATATCCCACCATGGCTGCTCCCGCTACTGATGCCAGACCACCTACCATTACGGCAAACAGTTCGGAACGGGTCATTTGTGGAATAAAGGGTTTTACCACCAAGGGGGCCTCGGTTTGACCAACAAAAATATTCGCCGCTGCTGACATAGATTCAGGGCGACTGGTTTTAAGGGCAAGTTGCAGCATGCCACCAATTAACCTGATCACCCAGCTCATGATGCCCAGGTGATACAGAACAGCAATTAATGATGAGAAAAAGATAATCGCTGGGAGTACATTGAACGCAAATATAAAACCGAGGGATTTGTCGCCAATTGGGCCAAACAAAAAGTTGACGCCAGCATCACCGTATTCTAATAGTTTTCTTACACCATTAGACATGAAAAGCAACGCACTTTGGCCTGCCGGTACATACAAAATGAATGCGCCAATAGTGGCTTGTATGGTAAAAGCGCCAGCCACTGTGCGCCAATTAATCGATTTTCGATGGGCTGATAAGCCAAATGCAATGGCAATGAGAACGGCAATGCCAACAATACTGATCATGATGTTTCCTTTTTATTATTATTTTTTGCTGGGCGACTAGTTTTTTCCTAACGCCTGTTGGATATGAGATTTTATCACATCAAGTGCGATATAATTTTCTCCGCCTTGGGTCACAATAACATCAGCGGTAAAGCGGCTGGGTGCGATAAACTGATGATACATGGGTTTAACTGTACTCTCATATTGATTGGCTACAGACTCTAGGGTTCTGCCTCGTTCGGCAATATCTCGCTTGATGCGGCGCAATAAACAGATATCCAGCGGTGTGTCGACAAAAATCTTCACGTCATACATTGGTTCTAGCTCTGGACTAGCCAACAACATAATGCCTTCAATGATAATAACTGGCGCTGAATGTAAAGTTTCTCGCTCAGTTAACCGAGTGTGTGTTTTATAACAATACGTCGGGTATTCAATTGAGTCCCCTTGTTTCAAGCTGTGTAAATGCTCAACTAATAACTCGTGTTCAAATGCGCGAGGGTGATCATAATTGTTTTTTTCACGCTCATTCATAGGCAAATGGTCTTGAGCACGATAGTAATGATCTTCTCGTAAAATTTGTACTGGCCGCCCCTCTTGCTCAAATTCTTTGAGAAGATTTTCGGTAAATAAAGACTTGCCTGATCCTGAAGCACCAGCGATAGCGATAATAAGTGGAGAAGCCATTTCGACCTTGAAGCAATAAAAAAACTGCCCAAAAGATACCAGTCATCGCTAAAAAAGTCAGTCACTAACCAAAAAATTATTATGATTTTGTTCAGAAATTGAGTATAAATAATGCGCTTGACCACATGGTCAGGTATCTATGTGACTGTTTAGTCAGGATTTTATTTTAAATATGTCCGCTCTCGCAGACTGTTTGGTCAGAAAAGTAAATGAAACGTTACTACCATGTGGGTTTGCGGTTAATAAGTATATTTAATTTTCTTACTGACTTACTGGTCATAAAAGTGTAATAATTAAGCTGGTACAATCAGCACCGAAATTTTGAAACGCCTTTTTTATTAAGCAGCGCGCTAAGACTGTGACTAAAAGATGGCCAAATGAGAAGAACACACTCTACTTAGGAAACACACAATGTTTAAGAAAACCAAACTGAATCGCATTGCGATTGCAGTTGCAATGTCTGTGGGCCTTTCAGCCTCAGTACTAGCGCAATCCACGACTTCGTCTATTCGAGGTAATGTTTTGAACGACGCAGGAGCTATTGTTTCTGGCGCAACTGTTACTATTACTCACGCACCTTCAGGTACAGTATCTACTGCTACAACCAATGCAAACGGTGTGTTCTCCGCACGTGGTCTGCGTGTTGGTGGCCCTTACACTGTAACTATCAGTGGCGGCGATTTCACTCCGGTTCAAGTAGACAACGTATTTTTATCTCTTGACCAAACACTAGCACTTCCTGTTGAAGTACAAGACTCGTCAAGCACTGAAGTTCTTTTGGTGACTGGTTCACGTGTTATGGCTGGTTTTTCAAACGAAGGTCTTAGCACAAGTCTTGGTCTTGAAGCACTAAACGAAGTAACGTCAATTGACCGTGATATTACTGATGCTGCGGAACTTGACCCGTTTGCTTCTGTAAACTTCCAAAGTGGCGGAGCAAAAGAACTAACAATTGCTGGTGCAAACAACCGCTTCAACTCTTTAACGATTGATGGTGTTGCACTTAATGACCGTTTCGGTTTGAATGCAAATGGTTTCCCAACTCAGCGTTCACCTATCTCTTACGATGCAATTGAATCACTTTCAATTCAAACTGCCCCGTTTGATGTTGAGTACAATGGTTTTACTGGCGGTACAATTAACGCAGTAACTAAATCAGGTACTAATGAATTCCACGGTTCAGTTGGCTACTACCACACTAGCGATTCCCTAATCGGTGACAAAAACCGCGATGACGACTTCAACTTCACCTTTGAAGAAGACACATTTGTTGCCACCCTTGGCGGTCCAATCATCAAAGATAAGTTGTTCTTCTTTGTTGCTTATGACAAATACGAAGAAGTTGCACCACTTAACAGTGGACCAGCAGGTTCTGGTGCTGTAAATGAGCGTGAAGGTATCACATTAGATGACGTTGCTCAGGTTCGTGATGCCGTTTCTAGCGTTTGGGGTTTTGACATTGGTGATTTCACCAAGAGCCCAGCAGAAGATGAAAAAATTCTTGCTAACATCGACTGGAACATCAACGATGACCACCGTGCTAAGTTCACGTATATCCTGACTGAAGGTAATACAATTCGTGAGCAAAACGGTAATAACTTCTTAACCTCAGACGTTCGACTTGGTGCATCATCAGCATGGTACGACCGTTCTGAAAAAATCGAAAGTTTTGTTGCTCACGTATTCTCTGACTGGTCAGCAAACTTCTCAACTCAGTTCAAAATTGCAAGCACGACCCAAGCAACGGGTCAGAATTCATTGAACGGTGCTGAGTTCCCAAGTATGGGCGTGTTCTTGCGTGAATTTGATGGTGACGAGCAATACCTAGTTTTCGGTCCAGACCGTTTCCGTCATGGTAACCAACTAGACCAAGACTTCATGACGTATAAGTTCGTTGCAGAATATGCAACTGGCGACCATATCTTCAAAGCAGGTTTTGAGCGTGAAGAAGTTGACGTAGATAACTTATTCGCACAAAACTCTGAAGGCTCTTACGTTTTCGATAGTATCGATGACTTGCGTAACGCAACGGCTTCTGGCTTGTTATACAACAACGCCGTTACAAACGATGAAAACGACCTTCGTGCGATTTGGGGATACAACTTTAACTCACTTTACATCCAAGATTCTTGGGACGTAAACGGTTACTTGACGATTGATGCGGGTCTTCGCTATGACTGGTACGAATCTGAGGGTTCTATTCGTGAAAACCAAAACTTTGTTAATCGTTATGGTTACAGCAATGCCAACGATATTGATGGTTTGAATGTTTTCCTTCCAAGAATATCGTTTGAATGGTTAGCAACTGAAGACCTAACGGTTCGTGGTGGACTAGGACGCTTCTCAGGTGGTGCACCTGGTGTTTGGATTTCAAACAGCTACTCAAACGACGGTGTAATCTCTGATAGCTCAAACGCATTCGGAACTATTGCCGTTCCTACAACTCCAGATTCTGCAACGGGTCAGTACATTCCTGCAGACGTGCTTAACGCACTCTCTACAGAAGCACCTGATGGTTCTGTAAATGCACTAAGACCTGATTTCGAAATTCCAACGACAACAAAGTTAAGCCTTGGAGCTGCTTATTACGCAGACCTTCCATTGTTGGGTGAAGGCTGGATGTTATCTGCTGATTTCCTTTACAACAAACTGGAAAATGCTTCTTATTGGTATGACCAACGTTGTGAAAACCCAGTAGCAACAGCTCCTGATGGACGTGGCGTATATGACTGTGGTAGCGACCTTGATGGTGACGGAGACCGTGACCCTGAAGCGATTGCTGTAGGTTCATTCGATGGCGGCGACAGCACGCTAATCGCATTCTCAGCATCAAATGATTGGGATACTGACTACGGACGTTTCGATATCTTCACCAGCTATACACACGCTGATGTAAAAGATATCGGTTACGGTACATCATCTACAGCAACGTCAAACTACTCTGACTTCGCTGCATATGACCGTCAAAGCCCAAGAGCTGGAACGTCTAGCTATCAAACAGAGCACTTGTTCAAGTTGCGCTTCAACTGGCAGAAAGAGTTGATCGCTGGTTACAATACCAAAGTATCAATCTTCGCTACGCGTCGTACTGGCCAACCTTACAGCTACACATTCAGCGAAAACAACGCTTGTGTACTTGATGTAGGCGGCGGTCGTTGTGCTCGTGAAAGCCGTAACGATGACGCAGGTCACTTGTTGTATGTTCCTTCTGGTCCTAGCGATCCGTTGTTTGCTTCTACCTCTTTTGGTGGTGATGCAGCAGCTCAACAAGAGTTCTTCAATTATATCAATGATTCTGAGCTTGCTCAGTACCGAGGCGGAATTGCAGAGCGTAATGGCGACAACTCTTCTTGGTCAACTATCATTGACTTAAGAATCCAGCAGGAATTGCCAGCATTCAACGAAGATCACAAATTCATGTTGTTCTTCGATATTGAGAACTTTGGCAACTTGCTTAACGATGATTGGGGCCGCGTAGAGCGTACTCGTTATGAGTATGAGCGTGACGTTGTATCTGCTAGCATAGTAAATGGTCAGTATGAATACTTCGACCTTAACAGCGAAGGCAGCATCAACAACTTAGAAGTACTTTCTCAGTCTGTATGGCAAATGCAGTTTGGTCTTAAGTACGAATTCTAATACGCTGAAACTTAGCTAATAGAAAACTAAAAGCCAGGCATATGCCTAATGCCGTTCACTTAAGGTGAGCGGCATTTTTCTTTTTAGCTACAGGATATCTGTTTTTAGAGACTTTTAGCGTTCGAGGGTAACTTCGTTCTCGCTTCCTTTCTAACTTAAACTGACTCGCATTTCTCTCTATGTCTAGGATCA